>CAKUKR010000046.1 GCA_934663645.1 uncultured Muribaculaceae bacterium
GGGGCTGTTAACCTTGTTAACCTGCCACAGGGGGGTTAACACGGTTAACAGGTTAACGCGAGGTTAACAGGTTAACGGCCGTGGGTCAGAACATGGCGGCGACGCGCTTCAGTGCATCGACAAATGCGTCGGCCTCGCGCATGGTGTTGTATGCTGCAAACGAGGCACGCACCGTGCCGGGGATGCCGAGGCGTGTCATCAGGGGCTGGGCGCAGTGGTGTCCGGTGCGGACTTCCACGCCGAGCTTGTCGAGCAGCAGCCCGATGTCGTAGGGGTGGACGTCGCCGACGAGGAACGATATGACCGCGCTCTTGCCGGGCGTCTGGCCGAATATGCGCACGCCGGGTATCTCGCTGCGCATGCGCTGCTCGGCGTGCTGCGTCAGGGCGTGTTCGTGGGCGGCGATGCGCCCGATGCCTGTCTGCTCGATGAAGTCGAGGGCGCGTGCGAAGGCTGCTATGTCGATGAAGTCGGGAGTGCCGGCCTCAAACTTGAAGGGGAGTTCTGCGAATGTGGTGCGCTCAAACGAGACGTTGCCTATCATCTCGCCTCCGCCCTGGTACGGGGGCATCTTCTCGAGCAGCTCGCGGCGGCCGTACAGCACGCCTACGCCGCAAGGTCCGTACATCTTGTGAGCGGAGAATGTGTAGAAGTCGCAGCCGATGCTGCGCACGTCCACAGGCAAGTGCGGCGCGGCCTGTGCGCCGTCCACCAGCACCGGCACGCCGTGGCTGTGGGCTATGGCGGTCATTTCCTTGACGGGGTTGACTGTCCCCAGCACGTTGCTGACGTGGCAGAAGGCTGCCATGACGGTGCGGTCGGTGAACAGGGAACGGTACTGGCCGATGTCGAGCGAGCCGTCGGGGAGCATATCCACTATGCGCAGGCGTATTCCGGTGCGGCTCTGCAGCAGCTGCCAGGGGACGATGTCGGCGTGGTGCTCCATGACGGTGAGTATCACCTCGTCGCCCTGGCGGAATGACTGCCCGATGCTTGCCGCCACGAGGTTGATTGCCTCTGTTGTGCCTCGGGTGAAGATGACCTCGGCAGTCTCGGCGGCGTTGATGTAGCGGCGCACACGCTCGCGTGCCTGTTCCTGGAGGTCGGTGGCTTCCTGCGAGAGGGTGTGCACGCCCCGGTGGACGTTGGCCTTGGTGTGGCGGTACAGGTGCGCTATCTCGTCGACGACGCAGTCCGGTGTCTGCGAGGTGGCGGTGTTGTCGAGGTATATGAGGCCGCGCTCCCCGACCTTGCGCTGCAGTATGGGGAACTGGCGGCGTATCTGTTCTGTTTCGTTGTCTGAAAACATTTTCGTGCTGTGTTGTTGTGGCTTGGTTGCGGACGCTTCCGCGCCGTGTCATTGCTTTGCGGAGGGGCAGTCAGCCATGCATGTGGCGCAGGAGTGTCCCTCGCCGGCGAAACGCCGCTCTACGAGCTGCCGCAGCCTGTCGCCGAGGGCGGGCAGCCTGACGCCGTCTATCACGTCGGCCATGAATGCCTGTTTGAGCAGCAGCTTGGCGCGGCTGTCGGAGAGGCCTCTGGCGTTCATGTAGAATAGCTGGGTGTCGTCGAATGTGCCTGTGGCTGTGCCGTGCGAGCATTTCACGTCGTCGTTGTATATCTCGAGCTGCGGCTTGGAGTACATGCGAGCCTGTGGCGAGCCGACCACGTTGCGGTTTGACTGGTACGCCTCTGTCCCGGCCGCTCCTGGGGCGACGTATATCAGCCCGGCGAAAGAGCCGCGAGCGGTGTCGTCGATGACGTATTTGAACAGTTCGTCGGTCTTGCAGCGCGGTGCGTTGTGGCGTATGCACGAGTATGTGTCGGCGTGCCGGTCGCGGTCTTCTATGGCGAGCCCCATGAGGCGGAGCGACGCTCCCTCGCCGTTGAGGTCGCAGCGGTACTCGTTGCGCGTCGTGCCGTTGCTGAGCGTTATGCCGTCGAGCAGGACGTTGCTGCGTGCCTGCTGTCGCAGGTATAGGGAGGAGAGGCGCGATGTGCTTTCGGTGCTTTCCTCGATGTCGTAGATGTCGAGTGTGCTTCCCTCGCCGGCGTATGCCTCGATGACCTGCAGCGACATCAGCGGCGTTGTGCCGCTGCCCTGGGTGTGGTCGCACATCAGGAGCTTGGCCTCGCTGCCTTTGCCCAGGACTATCAGTATGCGGCGCACGGCCATCATCGGCTGGTCGCCGCGCAGTATGCTGACGAGCTGCAGCGGACGTTCCAGCCGCACGCCGTCGGGGACGTATATCATCACGCCGTCCTGGCAGAGCATGGTGTTGAGGGCGGCGACGGGGTTGGCTGTGCCGGCCAGCTGCCCGTAGTGGCGGGCCACGGTGTCGGGCATCTCGCGGGCGGCTTGCGCGAGCGAGCCGAAGAACACGCCCCGGTCACGCGGCGTGCCGCTCCCTTCGGGGACTATGCAGGTGTCGCCGAACAGGTATGCCTGTGCCGTGGAGAGGTTGGGCACTCCGCAGCGGAAGCTTTCGGCGGGGTTGAAGCGCATGGGGACGCGGGCGAGGTTGATGCCCCAGTCGGGTGCGAGCATTTCGCGCAGTGAGGTGATGTGGTAGTCTTCCGAGCCTTTCTCGGGCAGTGTCATGGCCTCGAGTGCTGCTGCGGCGGTGTCGCGCAGGGCGTTGAGTGGCTGTGCGCAGCGGCTGTCGATGAGGTCGCGGTGCTGCCGCAGCAGGTCGGTGTATTGTTTCAGCGCGCTGTCCATCATGCGTTGTATTGTGAGTCCACTTCTTCCTTAATCCAGTCGTAGCCGCGCTCTTCGAGCTCGAGTGCGAGTTCAGGCCCAGCGGTGCGGACTATGCGCCCCTTGTAGAGGACGTGCACGATGTCGGGCTTGATGTAGTCGAGCAGCCGCTGGTAGTGCGTTATGACTATAGTGGCGTTGTCCGCCGAGCGGAGGGCGTTGACGCCGCCGGCGACGATGCGCAGGGCGTCGATGTCGAGGCCTGAGTCGGTCTCGTCGAGTATGGAGAGGCGCGGCTCGAGCATGGCCATCTGGAAAATCTCGTTGCGCTTCTTCTCTCCGCCGGAGAAGCCCTCGTTGACGGAGCGCGAGGCGAGCTTGCCGTCAAGCTCTACGATTGCGCGTTTCTCGCGCATGAGCTTGAGGAACTCTGTGGCTGAAATGGGGGGCAGCCCGAGGTATTCGCGCTTTGCGCTGATGGCTTCGCGCATGAAGTTGACCATCGACACTCCCGGTATCTCGACGGGGTACTGGAAGCCGAGGAACAGTCCCTCGTGGCTGCGCTCCTCGGGGGGCATGGCGAGCAGGTCTTTGCCGTAGAATGTGGCCTCTCCGGCGGTGACGGTGTATGCCGGGTTGCCGGCCAGCACCATTGACAGGGTTGACTTGCCCGAGCCGTTGGGTCCCATTATGGCGTGCACCTCTCCGGGGCGCACCTCGAGGTTGATGCCTTTCAATATCTCTTTGCCGCCTATTTCGGCGTGCAGGTTCTTAACTTTCAGCATATTGCGTAATACGTGTTATATGTCGTGACGCCCTCTTGGGGGGTGTCTGTGTTTTCAGTGCCTTGCGGTGCTGGGCTTTCACCCTGCAGCAGCGATATGGCGCGTGCCTTGCGCAGCTGGCGGCGGTGGAGCAGCTCGCTGTAGTCCTCGGTGTCGGTCAGCGCGGGGGCGAGGTGCATCACCTCTTCGATAACGCCTCCGTCGCCTCCGTCGGCTATGCGCAGCGCCACGCAGTCCTCGTCCATTGCCCCCCACAGGTTGAGCAGCAGCGAGACGGCGGTGAGCCAGCGCAGCAGGGCGAGGAGCGTTCCGGCCAGGCGGCTGAGCATCCCTCTGCCCACGAGGGCGAGCAGTGCTTTCAGCGGCGAGGCTATGGCGGTGACCACCAGTGATGTCACGAGGAACACGGAGGTCAGAGCCATGTAGCGTGCCGCCAGGTCGCCGTCGGCAAACTGCTGCTGCATGCCCTGCTGCTCGAGCACGGGGAACAGGTAGGGGCATGCCAGCCGCGCGGCGATGATGCCTGTGCACCAGCCTATCATGGCGGGCAGCTGCCGGGGCGTGCCGAGATGCCAGCCACGGTATATTGCCCACAGCGATACTGCTATTACGAGTATGTTGAGTAATACGGCGGTCATCGGCATCGGCGGCACAGCGGCCGTGCCGCACCACAGCGCAAAGTTAATGCTAATCCGCGAGATATGCAAGAGGCGCGGCGCGGTCGCTGCCGGGGGTGTTAAATTCGGTTGGAAACGGCGTGCCGCTATTGCAGAAATGCGTGGAAACCGCTACTTTTGCGATGCGGAAGCGGTTCTGCTCAGCGGCACTGCGCAACATACGTAACACCATAGACCGGGCATTTCAGATGAAAAGCATATTCAGCAAGGGGCAGCCTCATGACATACAGTCGGCCATCGATTTCCTGATGGTGACGGCGCTGCTGGTGTATGCCGGGGTGTGGGCGTGGCGCGAGTACATGACCTCTGCGCCGTATGTCGACCCGGAGCGTTACCCGGTGCGCGGCATCGACGTGAGCGCGCACAACGGGATGATGAACTTTGACGCTGCCGCCGCTGACGGCATCGAGTTCGTGTTCATCAAGGCCTCGGAGGGGACGGACTTCCGAGACTCCAACTTCCGCCTGAACTATGACAAGGCCCGCGAGGCAGGCCTCATGGTCGGGGCGTACCACTATTTCCGCTTTGACCGCGACGGGGTGGACCAGGCAGTCAACCTGCTCGGCGCGGTGGGCGACCGCGAGCTCGACCTGGGGCTTGCCGTTGACGTCGAGGAGGAGGGCAATGCCAGGGGCGTGCCTGTGGACTCCATAAAGATGCGGCTGCGCGACATGACCGAATACCTCAACCTGCGCGGCTTCCGCGTGACCTTTTACAGCAACCGCGACGGATACTACGACCTGCTGATGCCCGAGCTGGAGGGGATGCCGATATGGATATGCTCGTTCTACAGCACCCCCATAGAGGCTGAATGGACGTTCTGGCAGTATGACCACCGGGGCAAGGTGAGCGGCGTGCGCGGCGACGTGGACCTGAACGCTTTCGGCGGCAGCCGCGACGACTGGCGGCAGTTCATCCTCGACACACGCCACGTCCCCGAGTGCCGCAGGCAATATCCTGACGGCTGACACGTTAATATATATACCGAAATCAGCGAAAGCAAACCCAGATGAAATACGACAACATATTGCGACACACGCTCTCACTGCTCGCCGTGGCGGCGCTGGGGACGGTGCAGCTGCTGGCTTACAGCCCCGAGCGGTATGCCGCCTCCTCGCGGCTGGCCTCGGGCAAGTGGGCGAAGATACGTGTCAACGAGGGGGGGATGCAGTTCCTCTCCAACTCGCAGATACGCAACCTCGGCTTTTCCGACCCCTCCAAGGTGCGGGTCTACGGATACGGCGGACGCATGATACGCGAGACGCTCGACGACCGCCACCCTGACGACCTGCCGCTGCTCCCCTGCGTGCATACCTCAAAGGGGATAGTCTTCTACGGCGTTGACAACATCGGCTGGCAGGGTGACGCGAAAGGCGCGGCTCAGGGCGGCACGAAATACTCGCGCATTCAGAACCCGTACGCCACTGCCTCGTACTATTTCATCTCCGACGCTGACACGTCCGGCGAGCCGCAGGGCGTGATGCCCGCAGGAACATCTTCAGCCCAGCCCAAGACCACATTCACCGCCCACCTGCTCCACGAGAAGGAACTCGCTGCGGGGTGCGTCTCCGGGCGAGAGCTCTTCGGCGAGGACTTCCGCACCAAGGCCGCCCAGTCGTTCCCCTTCACGCTGACGGGGTATGCCGGCGGCGAGGCCAAGGTCAACGTGCGTTTCGTCACCACCACAAGCAGCGGCGCAAGCACTGTCTCCGTCTACGGCAACGGCGCTCACCTCGGCCCTGGCGACCTGACCATACGCGAGGCTGCCAGCAAGGTGTACCTCGTGGCCGGCTCTGCTGTCAAGACTGTGGAGAACCCCGGCGACAAGCTCGACGTGGAGCTGCGCTTCAAGACCAGCGGCGTGCTGCGCATGGCGCGGCTGGACTACATAACTGTGGAGTACGAGCGTGAGCTGCGCCTCTCGGGCGCGGAGCTCATGTTCTGCGACTATACCTCCGCCCCGACGGCATACACCGTTGCCGGATGTTCGGAAAGCACCGTGATATGGGACGTGACCGACCCCGAAGCGCCGCTGCTGGTGCAGGGCGAGAGGCAGGGCGAGAGCATCACCTTCACCGCCGCGCAGACCGGATACCGCGAGTATGTGGCTTTTGACGCGGACAAGGTGTCGCGCACCGTCACCCCCTCCGGGAGCGTCAGCAACCAGGACATCCACGCCATGGAGACCCCCGACATGCTCATCATCACCCCGCGGCAGTACCAGGCGCAGGCCGAGCGCGTCGCCCAGATGCACCGCGACAAGGACGGCATGACAGTCCATGTCCTCACCCCCGAGGCGCTGTACAACGAGTTCTCCTCAGGCACGCCCGACGTGAGCGCGTTCCGCAAGGCGCTTAAGATGTGGTACGACCGCGGAGGAGGCGAGGGGGGCAAGCTCAAGCACTGCCTGATAATGTCGCGCCCCACATACGACAACCGCATGATCACCGACGCTGTCCGCTCGGCGGGATACCCGCGTGTGCTGCAATGGCAGAGCCAGGAGACGTACACCGAATCCTCCTCATACGGCACGGACGATTTCATCGTCATGCTCGACGACGTGACCGACGGCAAGTTCAACATGAACAAGGCACGCATCAACCTCGGCATCGGCCGCTTCGAGGTCAAGAGCCTCACGGAGGCGACGCAGATGGTTGACAAGCTCCTCAACTATGTCAACACCCCCCGCAGCGGCGCGTGGAAGAACACCGTCATGCTGCTGGCCGACGACCAGGACCGCGCAGTCCACATGGCACAGACCGAAAGCCTCTGGAAAGGCATGAGGTCTGCCGGCAACGGCGCGAACTTCAACTACGAGAAGGTGTACATGGACGCTTACCCGCTCGAGGCGTCGAGCGTCGGCATGCACTATCCGCAGGCCAAGGCACGCATGATGCAGCTCATTCAGGAGGGCGTGGATGTGTGGAGCTACATCGGCCATGCCTCGCCGCGCGGCCTCTCGCACGAGGACATGTTCAACTGGACCGACATAACCTCGATGACCAACCGCAACCTGCCGTTCATGTACGCGGCGACCTGCGAGTTTGTCCGCCCCGACGACGACGAGATAAGCGGCGCGGAGATAATGTGGCTCTACCCCGACAGCGGCGTGATAGCGATGATAGCCGCCTCCCGTTCCGTATACATCAGCGACAACGGCATCTTCTCCGAGGCTATGGGACGGTACTTCTTCAGCCGCGACGAGGAGGGGAAGGCAATACGTCTGGGCGACCTGCTGCGCTATGCCAAGAACGCAACCAACGACGGCGGCAACAAGCTGCGCTTCCTGCTCATGGGCGACCCGGCGATGCGTGTGCCCTCGCCTGACAAGTACGTGGTTGTGGACCGCATCGGCGACACCGACATGACCGCCAGCGGGGAGATGCCGCAGATAGGCGCGCTTGAGAAATTCACCGTCGAGGGGCGTGTGGTGGACAGCAACGGCAACACGCTCGACGATTTCAACGGCAACATCGACCTCATACTCTTCGACGCCGAGATGCCTGTGGAGACTTACGGCAACGGCGACGAAGGCGAGCCGTACACCTACAACGACCGCCAGTCACGCCTCTTCCGGAGCGTTGAGAAGGTCTCCGGCGGCCGCTGGACTGCCACAGTGCTGACGCCCGCGCTCATCGAGAACAACTATTCCCCGGCACGATTGAGCCTGTACGCATACAGCGACAGCGGCGTGGAGGCCAACGGCGCGTGCGAGCGGCTGTATGTCTACGGTTTCAACCCCGACGCCACCCGCGCCGACGACACCGAGGGCCCGGTCATCTCAGGCCTGTGCCTCAACAGCGAGGCATTCTCCCCGGGCGACATCGTCAACCAGTCGCCGGTGGTGCGGGCCTCGATGCGCGACGATTCGGGCATCAGCGTATACGGCAGCACCATAGGACACCAGATTACTGTCAAGGTAGATGACCAGGTCTACAACGACGTGAGCGACTTCTACACCCCCGCAGAGGGCGACCCCTACGGCGGCAGCATACTCTACCCCCTCAGCGATGTCGAGCCTGGAGAGCATACCCTGACGCTTATAGTGTATGACAACATGGGCAACGACTCGCAGCAGTCAGTCACCTTCCGCGTGGCTGTAGGACGCGCCCCCGGCATCACCGACGCGCATACCGACGTGAACCCGGCACGCACTTCCGTCAACTTCATCGTCAGCCATGACCGCCCCTCCGAGGCACTGCAATGCACCGTCGATGTCTACAACCTGGCCGGCAGCAAGGTGTGGAGCAAGACCGTGTCAACGTCAGGCGGCTACGACACGTCGCTGCGCATAGGCTGGGACCTGTGCGACGGCGGCGGAGGACGTGTGCCTCGAGGCATTTACGTCTACCGCGTGACCATGACCGACGCTTCGGGCGCAGAGTCGTCAGTGGCTAAGAAACTGGCTGTCGCCGCCCCTTGACATGACATATTTGCAATATGGCACAACAGCAGAAAGATACCTCTTCAGTACTCCTTCCCGAACCGACGCTGCGCCGGCTTCCGTGGTATCTTGCATACATCGACATACTCCGCACCGAGGGGGTGGCCACGGTTTCCTCTACGCAGATTTCCAGGGCGTTGAGCGTTGACTCCTCGCAGATAGCCAAGGACCTCTCGTTCCTCAACATCAAGGGGAAGACGCGCATAGGCTACGAGGTTAAGGACCTCGGCGACGCGCTCACCACGTTCCTGGGCTTCCGAACCCCCCACAACGCCTTCATCGCCGGCGTAGGCAGCCTCGGCGAGGCTCTGATACGCGACCGTGGACTTGCCAACTATGGACTGAACATCATCGCCGGGTTTGACGTCAAAGAGGACATCTGCGGCACGGAGATATGCAACGTCCCCATATTCCACCCCGACGAGATGAGGGCGCGGCAGAGGCTCTCGCGTGCCTCGATAGGCATACTCACTGTGCCGGTAGACCAGGCGCAGGACGTGGCTGACACCATGGTCGCCGCCGGCATAAACGCTATCTGGAACTTCACCCCTTACCGCGTGCGTGTACGCGACGGCATCGTCCTCGCCAACACCTCAATATACGCGCATCTCGCGCTCATCTACAACCGGTTGAACTCTCAAAGCCACCTCCTATGAAAGTGTTCGCAGTCAACGCCTCACAGCCCGACAGCGGGCTTCTCCACCATTGCATACTCGCAGACTCGGCAGTGCTGCCGTGGCGCAAGCCCATGTTCCTGCCCGACTTCGATGCCGAGATGAGCCTGCGCACAGTCCCGGCAGTGGTGATAGACCGCCTGGGCAAGAGCATACCCCAGCGTTTCGTGAGCCGCTACTACTGCCGTGCCGCGTATGCGCTGATGCTGCGTGCCGAGGGGCTGTACCGCCGTCTCGCAGATGCCGGCATGCCGGTAAGCGCGGCTGTCTCGTTTGACAGCGCAGCCTTCATTTCACCCTACATGCCCCTCGACGAGGCGGAACAGGCGTTCACACAGGGCGTGGCCACAGAGGTGGACGGCAAAATAGCCGCCCGGACCGTATGCCCCGACTTCCGAGGCAGCATCGACCGCGCCATACACGCACTATCCCAATACTCGACATTCAAGATAGGCGACATCCTCTTCTTTGACCTCCCCGACAGGGGAATACCTGTACAGGAGGGCAACCGCGTCAGGCTGCTCACGCCCCAAGGCGAGGAGATACACGCCTTCACCATAAAATAACCCGACAGAAACAATCCAGCTTATGAGAAAAATATACCTCCTCCCGCTGCTCGGCGCGTGCCTGACATCGTTGGCAGACACAACATTGCCCGCAGGCTACCATGCCGCCTCATCGTCACTCGCCGAGGGGCATTGGGTCAAGATACGCATCGACGGCACTGGTGTCTACGAGCTGTCGTTTGACCGGCTGCGCGAGATGGGCTTCGACGACCCCTCCAAGGTCGCCGTCTTCGGACGAGGCCTGAAGCCGCTGCCTGACCAGTTCGTAGACCCGGAGTTCGGCACGGTCATCGATGCCGACCTCTATGCCGCGCCGCGAATGACGCGCGATGACAAGCTGTACTTCTTCGGCACAGGACACGGCTGGATTGACTTCCTCGAGGACACCGACGCTGACGAGCCTATGCCGCGTTTCGAGCGCCGCAACGTGCAGATGTACAGCAAATACGCATACTATCTGCTCACCGACTCGCAGACACCGCTCGACATGGAGACCATGGCGTCAGTTCCTGACCCCGAGCCGGCTGAGGGAGAAGACGAGGACGAGGAGAGCGGCGAGGATACCCCCGCAGAGCCGCAGCGCATCGCCAGCGGCTACAGCTACATCCTCCACGACGTAGACCAGACCCAGGGCTTCTTCGGCTCAGGACGCATCTATTTCGGCGAGCGGTTCAGCAACGCCAACCGCACAATGTCTTGGGACATCGCACCCCAGAACTACCTTCCAGGCACACCCCTCGCGCTGACACTCGGCGTGTATGCCGATGACAACTCCAAGGGCGACTTCATGGACCTGACGCTCGGCGACCTGACGCGCACCAAGAAGTTCCCCGAGACCGACGTGAACATACTGAACAACCTCTTCCCCGATGCATACGAGTGCAACCTGACCGGCACTTCAGGCACTCTCAAGCTGAACATTACAGGCCCGGACGAGGTGGAGAAAGCCGCACTGGACTATTGGCTCGTGAGCTATGACTGCACGCTGCCGCAGGTGACACAGGGCATGGACTATGTCGTTGTGCCGCCCGTAGGCGAGCCGGCTCTCGTGCCGGTGGGCGAAGTAGGGGAGAGCACCGTCATCTGGAACGTCGCTGACCCCGCCATGCCTGTCGTGGTGACTACAGAGCAGAACGGCGGCGAAAACTGCGTGTCCCTATTGCGCCGCGAGGGCGACAACGTCCTGCGCTTGGTCGCATTTGACGCCTCGCAACAGCAGATGCAGCCCGAACTCATCGGCGATGTAGCCAACACCAACCTGCACCAGCAGGCCTCGCACGGCACTGACATGCTCATCATCACCGTCCCCGCCATGCATGAGGAGGCGGAACGCCTCGCTGCGCTCCACCGTGCCGACGGACTGGACGTGATGGTCGCAAACGTCGCTGACATCTACAACGAGTACAATTCAGGCCAGCCCTCGATAATGGCTTACCGCTCACTGGCGCGTCAGCTCTATGACGCCGATCGAAGCCGTTTCCTCAATGTGCTGCTCTTCGGCCCCCTCGTCGCGGAGACCAAGGGCGTGTCTACCGACAACAACCCCGATGACATCATCATCGCATACCAGTCGCCCACTATCCCAGGCAAGGGAGACCCCCACAACGTCAACGATTTCATCGGCATGATGACAGACTGTATCACCTCGCGCCTCGAATATGTCGCCGTTGAGGTGGGCGTGGGCATCATACCCAGCCGCAGCGTAGAGCATGCACGCCTTGCCGTTGACAAGGTGGAACGCTACATGGAGGAGCAGAACTACGACATGGTCTGCAACAAGCTCCTCGGCGTGGCTGGTGCGGGCGACTCGCAGATGCACACCACACAGGTCCTGAAACTCGGCGACAACATCAACAACCTCTTCGGACGCTCACTCATATTCACCCCATACGTCACCGACGCTTTCTCCAAGGAGGAGCAGCTCGGACGCTTCACCAGGTTGATTAACTCCGACTATGTGATGACATACTACCTCGGGCACGGCTCTGCCTCGCGGATGAACGGCGCGTATGACATGTTTGTGCGCGGCAACGAGTCTATGCTCGACAACAACATACTCACCTTCTTCTTCTTCGGCACTTGTGACATCTGCGAGCCTGACCGTGGCGGCGGCGGCATCGGCGACGGTTTCCTCTTCGATACCCCAAACGGAATGGTAGGCGGGGTGGTCTCCACACGCACAGCCTACTCCAACCAGAACGAATCGTTCTGCAAGCTCTTCATGCAGTATCTCGGCAACGCAAAGGCCGGCCAGCCCGAGCTCACCTCCGCCAAGACCGTGGGACAGGCGTTTGCAGAGGCAAAGACGCAGCTGCGCACACTCCACGAGAACACCTTCTCGCTCATGTGCGACCCCGCCCTGAAGCTCGCCATGCCTGTCCTCTCCGTACAGACCGACGAGACGCTCGGCATCACACTAACAGTGGGGCAGAAGACCAAGGTCTCAGGATACATCGCCACACGCAACGGCAACAGGATAGAAAACTTCAACGGACGGCTGACTGCCAAGGTGCTTGCTCCCTCGGTGACGATGAAGAGCGAGAACCTCATCTCGCACGACACCAAGCAGCTCGATGTGGTATATGCCGACAACGTCCTCGGCACATATTATGCTGACGTTCATGACGGCCGCTTCGAGGTGACTGTCGAGGCTCCCGTGAGCCAGTACCTCCGCCAGGGCGTGAACGTCTCCTTTGCCCTCTCGGCATACGACCCGGCTACGCACACAGCAGCCGCCGGCAAGCAGGTAGTGGCGATAGAAGTGCCGGAGACGGCTGACGACCCCGACACGACCGCACCGGCTGTTGACGAGCTGTACTACGACCCCATAGACCAGACCATACACTTCACTGTAAGCGATGACCGCACCCTCAACACCAACACCATTGCCCTCGGCACCGGTCTTGAAGTGTATGTGGACGGCCGCCGCCGTGACGGCCTGCAGACAATGGTCGATGTCATCCCCGGCTCTCCGGTGACTGCAACGGCGGTGATACCCTGCGAAGCCCTCGGCCGTGGTGACCACTCCGTGTCGGTACGCATCTCTGATTTCGCCGGCAACACCGCTTCGCGCACAGAGGCGTTCACTGTCGGCGACACCGCGCCCTCCTGCACCCTTACAGCCGACGCTTACGGCACTCGCTCCGGCATGACGTTCTCCGTTGACGGCATCGCCGGCTCTGCCAAGGGGCGGCTCATGATAGCCGACACCGACGGCACGGTGCGTATGACAGTGCCCTTCGAGGGCAACGAGGTATATGCCGATATGCTCGGAGAGGACGGAGTGCGCCTCCCCGAAGGTGTTTACCGAGCCTGGGTGATATACGACGCTCCCGGATATGAACACTCCGACGCGCTCCACTTCGCCGTCCTCAATCCTGGTGCAGTGCAATAATAACCGCTGTTTTCAGTTATTATAGGTGTAGCGTACGGACAATTGCACCCACGGCGCAGCCGCTCCGACGCGCACCATAACCCACAGAAAATGAACATCAACAGAATACTCGCCCCGCGCACTGCGGCATCGGCTCTGATGCTGGGGACTTGCGCCCTCGCTTTTGCCGACAATACCAACGACATCAAGGACAACGAGTTCAACCCCGTCAACACTGGTGTCACCACCCTCGACATCACCCCAGATGCGCGAGGCAGCGCACTCGGCAACCTCGGAGCTGCCACCGACCCAGACATCAACTCGCAGTTCTGGAACCCGTCGAAGTATGCCTTCGCATACTCCTCAGGCGGCGTGGGGCTGTCGTACACCCCGTGGCTGCGCAAGATTGTCAACGACATCTTCCTCGCTGACGTGTCCGGCTACTGGAAGCTCGGCAGCGGCGACAACCAGGCTCTCTCCGCCTCGTTCCGCTACTTCTCGCTCGGCGAGGTCTCGCTCAACCATGACTCGAGCCAGGACACTGACATACAGACCATCAACCCCTACGAGCTTGCCTTCGACATCGGCTACTCCCGCAAGTTGTCCGAAAAATTCTCGATGGGCGTGGTGCTGCGGTACATCCTCTCCGACTTGGCGTATGACGACAGCTTCTCCGGCGAATCCAACACAGCCGCCTCCGCTTTCGCAGCCGACATCTCCGGTTATTTCGTCACATATCCCATGGTAGGCCGCAACGAGTGCCAATTCTCATGGGGCTTCAACATATCGAACATCGGTACGAAAGTCAGCTACGACCACGGCGAGAACTATGCGTTCCTCCCCACCAACCTGCGTCTCGGAGCTTCGTTCATGTTCCCCCTTGCAGACTACCACACGCTCGCCTTCGGCCTCGACCTCAACAAGCTGCTCGTGCCTACGCGCCCGCGTCAGAACGACTACGACATGGACACGGCCGAAGGGCAGGAGGAATACCAGAACGCACTCGACGACTGGCAGAACATGTCGCCCTTCACCGGCATATTCAAGAGCTTCAGCGACGCCCCCGGCGGCATGAAGGAGGAGTTTCAGGAGATCAAATGGTCTGTCGGCGCGGAGTATGCCTACAACCAGCAGTTCTTCGCTCGCCTCGGCTACAACTACGAGCATCCCAACAAGGGCGGCCGCAGCTACTTCGGCTTCGGCGCAGGCTTCTCGCTCAACGTCGTCCGCCTCGATGCCTCCTATATGCTCGCCACGGCACAGAGCTCCCCGCTCGACCAGACGCTCCGCTTCACACTCTCGTTTGACATGGACGGCCTGCGTGACCTCCTCGGCAAACGCCGCCGCTGATACGCGCTATGGATATACGCACAGGTCTCGGATATGACGTGCACCGCCTCGTGGAGGGGCGCGAGTTGTGGCTCTGCGGCATACGCATTGACCACACGCTCGGGCTGTTGGGTCACAGCGACGCCGACGTGGCTATACATGCCCTCTGCGACGCGCTGCTCGGTGCAGCCGCCCTCGGCGACATCGGCCGCCATTTCCCTGACAACGACGACGCATACAAGGGCATCGACAGCAAGCTCCTCCTCGCCGACGTGTGCAAGTTGCTGCACCGCAAGGGGTGGGAGATTTCCAACGCCGATGTCACCATAGTGGCGCAAGCCCCCAAGCTCGCGCCGCACATCGAGGATATGCGTGCCGCCTTGGCGCAGTGCATGGCTGTCACCGTTGACCGTGTCTCCGTCAAGGCCACCACCACAGAGCGGCTCGGCTTCGAGGGACGTGAGGAGGGCATCTCCGCACTCGCAACAGCACTCATCATGCGCCCATAACAGAAAAGCAACAGGAGGATAACCGCAGTATGTCACAGCTCAACGACCGCCAGCTGCAAGCCGTCACCACCACCGAGGGACGAGTGCGCATTGTCGCCGGTGCAGGTTCGGGCAAGACCACCGTGCTGGCTCACCGCTATGCGTTCATCGTCAACGAGATCGGCATCGCACCAGGCAACATACTCTGCATGACGTTTACCAACAAAGCCGCCTCCGAGATGCGCCGCCGCATCAGCCGGATGGTCGAGCGAGGCGTCGTCAACGACTTCATCTGCACCATACACGGATTCTGCGCCAAATTCCTCCGCAGCGAGATATACCGCATCGGCTATCCCAAGAACTTCACAATCCTCGACCCCGAGGACGCTCGCCAGCTCGCCCGTCAGGTCATGCAGGAATACGGCATAGACCGCCGCAAGACAACCGCAGAACGCTTCCTCGGCGACATCGGAAAGATGAAAGGCGCGGATGCCGAAGGCTACATTCTCAACAACCTGCTGCCAGACTGCAACCCCGACGCGCAAGACCCCTTTGTCCGCTTCCTCCGCTTGCAGCTCAAGCAGTACGCCCTCGACTACGACGACCTGCAGTACTTCACCATATACATACTGCGAAACTTCCCCGAAGCACGCAAGAAATGGACCGAACGGCTGAACTATATCATGGTCGATGAGGCGCAGGACTGCAGCTCCGACGACTGGCAGCTCATATACCTCCTCTCTTCGTTCCACAACAACCTATTCGTCGTCGGCGACCCCGACCAGGCCATCTACGAATGGCGCGGAGCCTCGCCACGCATGTTCGTGGACTTTAAGGCCGACCACACCGTCATACTCGACCGCAACTACCGCTCTACGCCGCAGATACTCGCCGTCGCCAACGCCATAATCGCCCACAACAAAGACCGCATACCCAAAGACCTCTGGTCAGACCTCCCCGCCGGCGACCTCCCAGAGCATTTCCACCTCCCCTCACGCGCCGATGAAGTCAAGGCCATAGCCGAATACATACAGACATCGGTAGAGAAAGGCGCAGCCTACGGCGATTTCGCGATACTCTACCGCTCCTCGTTCATCTCCGCCGAAATCGAAAGGGCATTGGTGCGCCTCCAGATACCGTACACCGTATGGGGCGGCGTGAAATTCCTCGAGCGGCGCGAGATAAAGGACATACTCAGCTACCTCCGCCTTGTAGACAAAGGCGACGACATGGCCTTTGAGCGCATCGTAAACACACCCTCCCGCAAGTTCGGGAAAGTCTCGCTCGACAAGCTGCGCGACATCGCCCAGAGCGAAGGCACGTCCCTCTACCTCACGCTCAAGAACCACAGCAGCGAGAAGCCCTTCAACTCCGCGCACCTGCGCCGCTTCATCGCGCTTGTCGAAGAGGCACGCCTGCGCCGCGAGGTAAGCCCTGTCTCCGAAATCGCCGACTTCATACTCACCCGCAGCGGATACACTGACATGCTCCGCAACGACGAGGAGGAAGAACGCCTTGAAAACCTCTCCGAACTGATGCGCCAGATGAGCGACTACGAGACGACACACGAGTCCGAGGAAGTGCCCTCGCTCACCATGTACCTTCAGGACATAGCCCTCTACACCCACGAGCCAGACGACCGCGACACCAGCGACGCAGTGCGCATGATGACCATACACCAGGCCAAGGGGCTCGAATTTCCGAGGGTCATCATCATCGGGCTGACAGAAGGCACATTCCCCTCACACCGCACCATACGCGAGCGGCGGCAGCAAGGCGAGGAAGAAGAGCGGCGGCTCATGTACGTGGCAGTGACACGCGCCATGCAGCAGCTGCGCATGTACGAGTCAGAAGGCTTCCTCAACGACAGCGGCGCGCTCAAATTCCCCTCACGCTTCCTCTACGAGATGCCCGAAGAGACTGTCACGCGACACGGCACGACACGCGAAACCCTCTACAGCGGCACGCAAGCCGCAGTAGCGACGCTCAACGCCGATGTCTACGGCACGGCAGCCGCACGCTTCGCCGTCGGCGACACCGTCCGCCACCGCATCTTCGGGCAAGGCACAGTCGAAGCCTACGACAAAGACGCCGACAGCTACACCGTCCGCTTCGCCGACTGCACCCGCACGCTCCTCCCCCGCGTCCTCTCCAAACCCTAACCCCTTTCGTGCAGCCGCTATGTCCAGTGGGTTGCACCCTCGGGTTTCATGTGAATATGCTGCCAAAGCAGCGACACGGCGTGCCGTGAATTTGCTGAGGTGTTGCAAGAAGTGTGCTGATATACAAAGTGTTATACTATTGATGGGAATCGTATTTACACAAGTCTTGGATTTGTGCTACCTTTGCACTGCGCAATGATAGGCGCATACATACAGATATCAAGAAGCGTATTGCTTTGACTTGTAGAAGAAAACGTAGGAAATTTTCTTAAAGATGCAAGGAGGCAAGCGGTTCTCACGCATAGCGTGGGCTGCGATTCCTACATCTTCATCTTTTGGTTTCCTACGACCATCTTCTAAAGTGTGGCAATTCACTCCACGCTTTTATTGTAGTCCGGACGTGGGGACTGGCGTTCAAAATTTGTATATGAAAATGAAGTACGTAATTATTATTGTGTTGGTAATTATGTGGTTGGTTTCAGTATACCGCTTCTCGCGACAGTACAAATTCTTCAAGCGAGTTCGTGCATACTATGAATACAAGCATAGATTAGATCCCGATGATGCAGTTATTGCCATGGGGCTTGCATCTGCATATATGAAAACACAACAGTATTGCAAGGCGTATGATTTGTATCGCCAGCTTAAAGCCAATGGAGTTGGAGACTATCCTGGTCTTGGTGACTCAATTGACATTAATATGGCTTTCTGTTGCAAGCCAGTTCCTTGATGTTCAGGTCCCAAAGACCTTAAT
>CAKUKR010000047.1 GCA_934663645.1 uncultured Muribaculaceae bacterium
TCCACCATGTTGCCGGCAGCGGGGAGGAAGATGCTGTTGCCGTTGATGCGCGAAGTCGCCAGCACGCCGGTCATCCCCTGCATGCCAGTCCAGGTGAACTCGCAGTTGTTGATGAGCTCGCGCCATTCGTCCTGAGTCGGGATGCGCCACTGGTCGCCCCATTTCACATGGGCAACGTCATAGTTTGTGCCGGTGATAGTAGCGCCGAGACGGTAATATTCTTCCCACTGTGAGTGGTCTTCGCCGTCATTGTCGCAGTACCACTGGTAGTTCAGGAGCGTGTATTCGGTCTTGGGTTCGATTTCACCGTAGGCGTAGAAGTTGCCAGGCTCCCAGGGGTTGACAGCGCCCACGTTGTAGGACGCCCATTTCACGGACAGGCCGAGGTCTACCATCTTTTCGGAGGGGTCAACCTGCGCTTCGTCACCGAATGTGATGCGCTGCACGTCGGTCACTTTCTTGATTTCCTTTGTGCCGTCCTTGTATTCGATTGTCATCACTTTGGTCTGGGCGTTGAGCATGCCGAGGCCAGCAGCTGCGATGAGTATTGCGGGTAAAATTCGTTTCATAGGTTGTTACAGTGAGATTTTGAATGTGGTTTTGTTGATTCTGACGATGTAGACACCCTTGGCGAGCCGCGAGCGGTCGATGCTGTACGAGGTGTCCGGGATTGAGGTGTTGAGGAGGGAGCGTCCGTCGAGCGCGAATACAGCGAGGCTGCTGCCGGGCTCGGCGTTCTCGATGATCAAGGCTTGCGGCGTGACGCGCATGGATACAGACGTGCCAGCCACTTCCTGCACAGAGGAACTCCTGACGAAATCGATGAACTCGATGTCGTCAAAGTCAAAAGACACAGGGTCTTGGGTTGAGGAGACCGTAACGCCGGTCGCGGTATAGGTCACCTCCGGGTTTGCCGTGAAGAGTATCACCACTTCATCGCCGGCTACGGGCTTTATCCTGACAGCGTCAGGCTCCTCCGCAGCGGCAAATCCGCACATGCTCCCCAACAGGGCCAGTGTGAGAAAAAGTTTCTTCATAGAATAGTTATAAAAGGTTCTTGCTGCAAAAGTAGTTATTTATTCGGAATGGCTGCAGGGATGCCGCGTTAAATAGTGTCATATCAATTTCCGCCATACCGCTGCTGTGCCGCTCATGCCCATGCGCTTAATCGACAAAAATGCCCAAATCCAGCCGCACCGCCCTCCTTAATCGACAGAAGCCGCACCGTCAAATATGTTCATATAACATCGCAGAAGTCCTCCCATTCTGCTTGCACTCGCAGACTCTACATGAAAATCGCATTGTAAAATTTCGGGTCATCCGCAAAAAGGCGTGATGAAAATTTGACGAGTGCATGGAAAAGGAGGAGAAAACAATACATCAATATCAAATCCGATAATGCTATCATCCTGAATTAGACAACAAGACAACAGTATCAGATTTCAATACACCTGCATTTGCAGCAAATGCGAGCTTTGCATTTCCTCAATTACGACCGGTTCGCGAGGGCTGAAAAATGCGGATTGGCGAGGGGGATTTTGCCACTCGGCGATAATTTATTATATTTGCATCTTATAAACGGCGAGGGTGGCGCAAATGCCTGCCCGCGCCACAAAGCAGCAACAAAATGGACTTGTTTGACAGAGTAAGCGAAGATATCAAAAAGGCAATGCTGGCACGCGAGAAGGTGCGTCTGGAGGCATTGCGCGGCATCAAAAAGGAATTTCTCGAGGCCAAGACCGCCAAGGGCGCGGGCGGCGTGCTCACTGACGAGACTGCCGTGAAAATCATGGTCAAGATGGTGAAGCAGCGCAAGGAGAGCGCGAAGATATACCAGGACAACAACCGCGCCGAGCTGGCGGAGAACGAGCTGGCGGAAGCCGCCGTCATCGAGGAGTACCTGCCCCGGCAGATGAGCGCAGAGGAACTCGAGGCCGAGATCCGCGCCATAATCGCAGAGACAGGCGCATCGTCGCCCCGCGATATGGGCAAGGTGATGGGTGTGGCGTCAAAGCGGCTCGCCGGTCGCGCTGAGGGACGCGCTGTCTCGGAGACTGTCAAGAAGTTGTTGAACGAACTAAACAAATAAGGAAATGCTCAAGTTACAGACTATAAAGAATGACCCTCAATTTGTGATAAGCCGCCTTGCGGTCAAAGGGTTTGACGGCCGTGCGGTAATCGCGGAAATACTGGAAGTGGACGCTGAACGCCGCCGCCTGCAGCAGACGTGTGACGGCAATGCATCGCAGCTGAAGAAGCTGGCTGCCTCGATAGGCATGCACATGAAGAACGGCGAGCGTGAAGCCGCCGAGGCTGCCAAGAAGGAGGTCGCCGCGTTGAAAGGCGAGGACCAGGGGCTGCACGACCGCCTGCGCGAGTGCGAGCAGAAGCTGACGGAGCTGCTCCTGACGGTGCCCAACCTGCCGTGCGCCGATGTCCCCGAAGGACTGACCGCCGCTGACAACGTAGTGGTCAAGGAGGGCGGCCCGATGCCCGAGCTGGGCGAGGATGCGCTGCCGCACTGGGACCTTGCCGCCAAATACGGCATCATCGACTTTGAGCTGGGCGTTAAGGTAACGGGTGCGGGTTTCCCGTTCTATGTTGGCAAGGGTGCGCGTCTGCAGCGTGCGCTGATACAGTTCTTCCTCGACGAGGCTTGGAAAGCCGGGTATGTCGAGGTTGAGCCGCCGTTTGTGGTCAACCAGGCTTCGGGTTACGGCACGGGGCAGCTGCCTGACAAGGAGGGACAGATGTACCATGCCAATCTGGACGACCTGTACCTGATACCGACAGCGGAAGTGCCTGTGACCAACATATACCGCGACGTGATACTGAAAGAGGAGGAGCTGCCGCGCAAGAACTGCGCCTACTCACCCTGCTGGCGTCGCGAGGCGGGCAGCTACGGCAAGGATGTGCGCGGACTGAACCGCCTGCACCAGTTTGACAAGGTGGAGATAGTGCGCATCGAGAAGCCGGAGAACAGCTATGCGGCTCTCGAGGAGATGAAGGACCATGTCCAGGGGCTGCTCGAGAAGCTCGGTCTGCCGTGGCACATACTGCGCCTGTGCGGCGGCGACATGTCGTTCACCTCGGCGATAACATACGATTTCGAGGTGTGGTCCGGAGCGCAGAAACGCTGGCTGGAGGTTTCGTCGGTCAGCAACTTCGAGGACTACCAGGCCAACCGCCTGAAGTGCCGCTACCGCGCCGGGGGCAAGAAGATAGAGCTTTGCCACACGCTGAACGGCTCTGCGCTGGCGTTGCCGCGCATCGTAGCCGCGCTGCTTGAGAACAACCAGACGCCGCAGGGCATCGTCGTGCCGGAGTGCCTGCGCAAATACACTGGATTTGACATAATAGACTGACCACCAATGAGGTTGTATCATAACCCGTATGCTCCGCACAGCTGGCGGCGACAAGGTAGGGACACGGCGTGCCGTGTCCGCAGCCGAGTCTCTGTGGGTCTGTGCCAAGTGCGGACGCGACACGCCGCGTCCCTACTAAGCCTGCGGTTCTGACACAACGCACCTCATACAAACGCAACAGCCATGGCATATATCAGCAAGGAGGAGAAGAAAATCCCCATCGAGGACCCCTCGGGGAAGTGGAGCGACCTTACGCTCCTGCCCGAATGGGAGGAACAGTACTACAACGTCTACACGGCACGCAAGCACGGCAAGTGGGTGATGCTGAAAGCCCTGAAAAAGGAGTATGCCTCGCAGCCGGAATACTGCAAGATGATAGAGCGCGAGTTTGACACGCGCTACAATCTGGCGCACCCGAACATCGTGATGGTGAACGATTTCGAGGAGCTGCCGGGCATCGGCATGGCGATAGTCACCGATGACGTGTACGGCTATTCGCTGCGCCGCCTCATCGACGAGAAGCGGCTTACGCCCAAGATACTGTACCGTCTGCAGACGCAGCTGCTCGATGCCATGGACTATATCCAGGAGAACCATATAATACACCACCCTATCACGCCGGAGACCATCATCTTCACCGAATACACCGAAAACCTGAAGCTGATAGACGTGGGCTATGACCAGGAGGAATCGCTCTCGCCGCAGGACACGAGCGAGGACATACGCAGCTACGGCCGCGTGATGAACGAGGTGCTCGACAACCTGCCGACCAAGCTGCCGCGCCTGCGCCACATCGCCGAGAAGTGCGAGGCGAAAGGGGGCAAGCAGTACGGCTCTATACCGGCTCTGCGCCTCGACATAGAACGCCGCAGCTCGGGGCAGATATACCTGTTCATCAGCATCTTCATCATGCTGATGTCGTGCCTGCTCGTGTGGCTCGCCTTGAGATAACACCCATAACAAAACATTCCGACAGACCCAGATGATAGAAATCAAGAGAATAGAACCGACCCGCTCCGCACTGAAGCGTTTCGTGAAATTTCAGGTGGACCTGTACCGTGACAACGAGTATTTCGTGCCGCCGTTGATAACGGACGACATGAATACTCTCGACCCGCGCAAGAACCCGGCTTTCGACTTCTGCGAGAGCGCGTATTTCATGGCATACGACGGCGGCAAGCCGGTAGGCCGCGTGGCGGGAATAATCAACCGCCAGGTCAACGGGCGCAGCGGCAAGAAGGAAGTCCGCTTCGGGTTTATCGACTTTGTGGACGACCGCGAGGTGAGCGCGGCTCTCCTGGCGGCTGTCGAGCAGTGGGGGCGCGACAATGGCATGACCCGCATCGTCGGCCCGCTCGGATTTTCCGACCTCGACCACGAGGGAACGCTCATCGAGGGATTTGAGGAGCTCTCGACAATGTCTACCATCTACAACTATCCTTACTACGCCGAACACATCGAGGCTTTGGGCTACGCCAAGGACTCGGACTGGAAGGAGTTTGTCATGGACGTGCCTGACGGAATACCCGAGAAGTTCAACCGCATCGCCGAGATAGTGAAGAAAAAATTCGGGCTGCGGGTCAAGAAGTACACGTCGCGCAGCAAGATAAAGGAGGAAATCGGGCGTCCGCTGTTCCAGCTCATCAACGAGGCTTACGACGGACTGTACCAGTATTCGCCGCTCACCGACAGGCAGATAGAGCATTACATAAAGCAATACCTGTCGTTGCTCGACCTCAATCTGGTGACGGCTATAGTAGACAGCGAGGACAAGCTGGTGGGCGTGGGCATCTCGATGCCGTCGATGAGCCGGGCCCTGCAACGCTCTCGCGGCAAGCTGCTGCCCATGGGGTGGTATCACCTGCTAAAGGGGCTGCGCGGACGCAACGACCGCGTTGACCTGCTGCTGGTGGCTGTCAAGCCGGAATACCAGAGCAAGGGGGTGAACGCGCTGCTGTTCCAGGATCTGATACCGCACTACATCAAGCGCGGCTTCAAGTATGCCGAGTCCAACCCGGAGATGGAGACCAACGCCCGCGTGCAGAGCCAGTGGGAGTATTTCACATACCGCCAGCACCGCCGCCGCCGTTCATACGCCAAGCAGCTGTGATGACAGCCCCGGAAAGGGCAAAGACACCTAATTAGACACAATGAAGGACACTCTGAAGATATATTGTGAGAACGTACAGCGCTACATCGACATAGAGGGCGGTGAAACGCTGTCTGAAATATACGGCCAGCTGCGCGAGGAGATAGGCTTCGAGCCTGTCTGCGCACGGGTCAACAACAAGACGGAGGATATGTCGTACCCGGTATTCTCCCCCAAGCAGGTGTCGTTCCTGCCGGCAACGTCGGCGAGCGGCCGCCGCGTATATGTGCGGTCACTGAGCATGATGCTGTATGTGGCTGTATACAAGCTGTTCCCGGGGACGACGCTGCGCATGGAGCACAGCATCAGCCGAGGCTTCTACTGCCGTCTGCTGACGGCTGAGGGCAAGGCCGTGCCCGCGGCTGAGGACACGCACCTCGCCCCGCTGCGCCGGTATATGCAGCAGCTCGCCGCGCAGTCCCTGCCCATGGTGCGCAAGGAGCGGCTCACCAAGGATGTCATTGAGAAGTTCCGCCGCCAGGGCCTTGCCGACAAGGTGCGGCTGCTCGAGACGCTGCACAACCTGTACACCGTATACTATACGCTCGACGGCGTGTGCGACAGCTACGGCGGCCCGCTCGCGCCACACACCGGCATGGTGACTGTCTTCGACCTCGTGCCGTACAAGGAGGGATTCCTCCTCATGCCGCCTGACCCGGAGTGTCCCGACCAGCCGTGCAGCCCCGTGCCGCAGGAGAAGATGTATGACGCTTTCACGCGCTACCTCCAGTTCAACCGCGTCATACGTGTCGCCGATGTCGCCGACCTGAACCAGGCAGTCGCCGAACACAAGACCGGGCAGCTGATAAACGTGGCTGAGACGATGCACGGCAACTACATAGGACGCATCTCCGACACCATAGCCGCCCGCCACGCCGAGGGCAAGGCGGACATAGTGCTGATAGCCGGCCCGTCGTCGTCAGGCAAGACCACGTTCTGCAAGCGGCTCGCCGTCCAGCTGATGACCAACCTGCTCACGCCCAAGATGATCTCGCTCGACGATTATTTCGTCAACCGTGAGGACACCCCGCGTGACGCTTCGGGCGACTACGACTACGAGAGCCTGTACGCGCTCGACCTGCCGCGCCTCAGCTCCGACCTCACGCGGCTGCTCGCCGGCGAGACGGTCAACCTGCCCACCTACAGCTTTGAGCTGGGGCGGCGCGTAGAGAAGGAGCGTCCGCTGCATCTCGACGCTGACGACATACTCATCATGGAGGGCATACACGGGTTGAACCCCGAACTGACCTCCGCGCTCGACTCCTCGAGGCTGTTCAAGATATACGTGTCGGCGCTGACCACGCTGCACATCGACGACCACAACTGGATCTCCACCACCGACAACCGCCTGCTGCGCCGCATCGTGCGCGACCACAAGTACCGCCACACATCGGCAACGGAGACGATACGCCGCTGGCCGAGCGTGCGCCGTGGCGAGGAGAAGTGGATATTCCCCTACCAGGAGAACGCCGACGCGACGTTCAACTCGTCACTGCTCTTCGAGCTTGGCGTGATGAAATCATACGCCGAGCCGCTGCTGCGACAGGTGCCGCACGATGTGACGGAATACAGCGAGGCGAGCCGCCTGTTGCAGTTCCTTGACTGTTTCGATGCCGTGCCGGCAGACCAGATACCCTCGACCTCGCTGCTGCGCGAGTTCCTCGGAGGGTCGCTGTTCCATTATTGACCACCTCTTACGCCCCTCTCCGTAATGCCTCATTATGAAAGAGTTTACGCAGACCGACATAGACCGCATCGAGGAGCTCGTCGATAACCGAGACGAGGTGCAGATACGCGAGATACTCTCCGAGCTGCACCCCGCCGACATCGCTGAGACCATCCGCGTGCTGTCGCTCAAGCAGGCCGAATGGTTCTTCAATCTCATCGAGGACAAGGAGCAGAAGGCGGATGTCCTCATGGAGCTCGACGAGGAGGACCGCAAGAAGCTCCTCGAGGGGATGGACTCGGAACAGATAGGCCAGTTCATCGACCTGCTCGACACCGACGACGCGGTTGACCTGATACAGGAGCTCGACGAGGAGGACCGCAACGAGGTCATACAGCACATCGACGACGTGGGCCAGGCCGGCGACATCGTTGACCTGCTGCAATATGACAAGGACACCGCCGGCGGTCTGATGGGCACGGAGTTCATCATGATCAACGAGAACATGTCGATGCCCGAGAGCCTGAAGGAGATACGCCACCAGGCGGAAGACCTCGACGACATATATTATATATATGTGGTGGACGACGAGCGGCGGCTGCGCGGCGTGCTTCCGCTCAAGAAGCTCATCACCCACCCCTCGGTCTCCAAGGTCAAGCACGTCATGGATGTTGACCCCGTGTCGGTGCTTCCGGACACGCCGATTGAGGACTTGGCGATAGACTTCGAGAAATACGACCTCGTGGCGATGCCCGTGGTGGACAGCATAGGCCGACTGATAGGGCAGATTACCGTCGATGACGTGATGGACGAGGTGCGCGAGCAGAACGAGCGTGACTACCAGCTCGCCTCGGGTATCACCTCCGACGTGGATGCCGACGACAGCGTCTTTGCGCAGACCAAGGCACGCACGCCCTGGCTGCTGTTGGGCATCATCGGCGGCATCGTCAGCTCGCTGATACTCGGCGGCTTCGAGAGCCAGATTGCGCAGGTGACGGCACTGGCCATATTTATACCGCTGATAGGCGGAACGGGGGGAAACGTAGGCGTGCAGGCCTCTGCCATCGTGGTCCAGGGTCTTGCCAACGGCCGCCTCGAGCTGAGCAGCGCAAGCCGCCAGATAGGCAAGGAAGTCCTTGTGGCGCTGATGAATGCAGTCGTCATAGCCGTCGTCGTGGCGGTCTACAACCTCATCACGCTGCCCGACAACCCGGGCGTGATGTGCGCCGTCTCGATCTCGCTGTTCATTGTGGTCATATTCGCCTCGGTGTTCGGCACGCTTGTGCCGCTTGCGCTTGAACGCCTCAAGATAGACCCCGCGCTCGCCACCGGGCCGTTCATACAGATTACAAACGATGTGGTGGGACTGCTCATCTATGTGGGCATCTCCACATGGATATTGTCGTTCTTCTAATGCTGCAACACTCACGATATGAAGAAGGTAGTTGAGACGCCGTTGATGAAGCAGTACATCGAGATGAAACAGAAGCATCCCGACGCGATACTGCTTTTCCGCGTGGGCGACTTCTACGAGACGTTCTCCGATGACGCCAAGGACGCGAGCAGCATACTCGGCATCACGCTCACGCGGCGTGCCAACGGCGCGGCTCAATACGTCGAGCTCGCCGGCTTCCCCCACCACGCCCTCGACACCTACCTGCCCAAGCTGGTGCGTGCGGGCCGCCGTGTGGCCATCTGCGAGCAGCTCGAAGACCCCAAGACCACCAAGAAGCTCGTCAAGCGAGGCATCACGGAACTGATTACGCCGGGAGTCAATACGTCGCCCTCCTCGCTCGACCAGCGCGAAAACAACTTCCTCGCCGCAGTGCATTTCGGCCGCCATGCCACCGGCGTGGCGTTTCTCGACATCACCACCGGAGAGTTCCTCTGCGCCGAGGGCGCGGAGGAATACGTGGACAAGCTGCTGTGCAACATCGCGCCGCGCGAGGTGCTGCGCATGCACGGCACACGCCGGCAGTATGAGGAGGCGTTCTCGCTGCGCTCGAGCGTCTTCGAGCTCGACGACTGGGTATATACCGCCGAGGCCGCGCACGAGCGGCTGCTGCGGCAGTTCGACACCGCTTCGCTCAAAGGGTACGGCGTGGACGACATGCCCGAGGCAGTTGTCGCAGCCGGCAGCATACTGTACTACCTCGACCAGACGTGCCACACCCACCTGCAGCACATCACCGCCCTCTCGCGCATCGACGAGAACCGCTACGTGCGCCTCGACCGCTTCACAATACGCAACCTCGAGCTCGTGTCGCCCATGGCACAGGAGGGCAAGAGCCTCCTTGACATCATCGACCGCACCGCCACACCCATGGGTGCGCGGCTGCTGCGGCGCTGGCTGCTGTTCCCGCTGCTCGACGTGGAGGCCATTAACAGCCGCCTCGACACGGTCGAACACTTCTTCCGCGCTCCGCAGCTGCGCGACAACGCGCAGGACACCATACGCCCCATCGGCGACATCGAGCGGCTCGTGTCGCGAGTGGCATCCATGCGAGTGTCGCCGCGCGAGATGCTGCAGCTTCGCGACGGCATTGCAGCCTCGGCACGGCTGCGCCTCCTGTTCACTGGCTGCGGCTGCCCGCACCTCGAGAAGCTAGCATCCACCATTTCCCCCTGCGAGGCAGTCATTTCACGCATATCCGACACCCTGTGTCCCGACGCGCCGGCTGCTTTGGGCCGCGGCGACAGCATCGCCGAGGGGGTGAACGTCGAGCTCGACGAACTGCGCCAGCTTGCCGCTCACGGCAAGGAAGCCCTCAACGCCATTCTCCAGCGCGAGATAGAAACAACCGGCATACCCTCGCTCAAAATCTCGTTCAACAACGTCTTTGGCTACTACATCGAGGTGCGCAACACCCACAAGGACAAGGTGCCGGCAGAGTGGATACGCAAACAGACGCTCGTCAACGCCGAGCGGTACATCACCCCGGAGCTGAAGGAGTATGAGCAGAAGATTACCGGCGCGGAGGAACGCATAGCCGAACTTGAGAGCCGCATATTCGCCGACCTCGTGGCCGCTGTGTCGGAGAGCATCGGCAGCATGCAGCGCAACGCCTCTGTTGTGGCGCAGACGGACTGCCTCCTATCATACGCCACCTGCGCAGCGGAATACAACTACTCGCGCCCTACGGTGGACGACTCCCTCGTGCTTGACATCACCGAGGGGCGGCATCCCGTCATCGAACGCCGCCTCCCCCCGGGCGAGCCGTACATCTCCAATTCGCTCACCCTCGACTGCGACCGCACGCAGATAATGATGATTACCGGCCCGAACATGAGCGGTAAGTCGGCGTTGCTGCGCCAGACTGCCCTTATCGCCCTGATGGCGCAGGCCGGAAGCTTCGTCCCCGCACAGGCTGCCCGCATCGGCGTGGTTGACAAGATTTTCACCCGTGTGGGCGCAAGCGACAACATATCCTCGGGCGAATCAACGTTCATGGTCGAAATGAACGAGGCAGCGGCGATACTCAACAACATGAGCCAGCGGTCACTCATCCTCTTTGACGAGCTGGGGCGCGGCACCTCCACCTACGACGGCATCTCGATAGCCTGGGCGATAGTAGAGCATATACACGAGAACGGCTACTGCCGCCCGCGCACCCTCTTCGCCACGCACTACCATGAGCTCAACGAAATGGAACACAGCCTGCCGCGCATCGCCAACTACAATGTTTCCGTAGAGGAGATAGGGGGTAAGGTGGTGTTCCTGCGCAAGTTGCAGCGCGGCGGCAGCGCACACAGCTTCGGCATCCATGTGGCGCGGCTCGCCGGCATGCCCCCCTCGATAGTCCGCCGTGCCGGCCAGGTGCTGGCGCAGCTCGAGGAGGCGCGGCGCGAGGGCGACGCTGACAAGCCCGCAGACGCCAGCGCAAAGAATGGGAAGAAGACTGCCGCCCCAAAGGCTTCCAAGGCTGATGTCGCCGGCATCGGCGCGGCCAGAGAGGGAATGCAGCTTTCCATTTTCCAGCTTGACGACCCGCTCCTCTCGCAGATACGCGATGGCATCCTCCACCTCGACATTGACAACCTCACCCCATTGCAGGCACTGACCACGCTGCACTCGCTGCGGTCGCTGCTCACGGGGAAATAACCCTACATACACTATGCGCAGACCCCTCCTCCTCCGGCTTATGGCAGCCCTGCTGCTCGCACTCTCCGCAATGGCGGCCTGGGCACGTCCCGCACGTCCCGGCATCGTGCCGCTGCGCAACAGCGACGGCTCTGTAACAGAGGTGCGCATCTACGGCGACGCACGCTTCTCATACATGACATCGCCCGACAGCGCCACGCTCATGGTCTGGGGCGGGGACGGCATCGTGCGCCCCGCCGTCGGCAGCGACGGCAGCCCGCTCGCGCCCGACAGCATCACGCTCTCCCGGTACGCCTCACGAGGACTGAAAGCCCCGGCCCGCGCCTCGAAGTATGACGAGCGCGGCCGCTCATACTTCAATACCCTGGGCCACGGGCTGCGCTCGCTCGTGGTGCTGGTCGAGTTCCCCGACAAGAAATTCAGCATGGGCGACGCGCAGGCCTATTTCACGCGGATGCTCAACCAGCGCGGCTTCTCCGACAACGGAGCACGCGGCTGTGCCGCCGAATACTTCGAGGACTGCTCTGGCGGTCGCTTCTCCCCCGTGTTTGACGTTACCCGCGTGGTGACGCTCCCCTTCCCCTCGTTCATGTATTCCGGCAAGCCGTATGACACCAAATTCGCCGGCATCATCAGATACGCCGTCAGCGAGCTGACCGGCGAAGTAGACTTCGCCCGCTACGACACCGACGACGACGGCGTGGTGGACAACATACACTTCATCTACAGCGGCTTCGGCGCGGCCGACGGCGGCAGCGCAACCTGCATCTGGCCGCACAGCAGCGTCTATGACGGCGAGCTGACGGTAGACGGCAAGAGAATATCCCCCTACTCATGCACCAACGAGCTGCGCAACGACGGCACGCGCAGCGGCGTCCCCGACGGCATCGGCGGCTTCTGCCACGAATATGCCCATGTGCTCGGGCTGCCAGTCCTCTCCCGCTCGCTCAACAATACCGACAACCACACCCCCGGCGACTTCTCCCTCATGGACAGCGGCTCGTACAACGGCGACGGAAACTGCCCGCCGGCATTCTCCGCATACGAGAAATGGGTGTGCCGCTGGCTCGAATATGAGGAACTTGACACCCCGGGACACGTTGACTTGCGCCCGAGCAAGGGACTGCGATTGTCGCTGTACAACGCCGCCGGCCTCTACCCCGACGAATACTTCATCATCGAGACTCGCGCAGCCTCCGGGTGGGACGAATGCCTGCCGCAGCACGGCCTACTGTTCTGGCACATCAACTATGTCGAGATGTTCTGGGAGAACAACACCGTCAACAGCTACGGCATCTCGCACGTCACCACCGTGCAGTGCGATGCAGGACACGACGTGACCGCCTGGCCCGGCATATACGAATACTCCTGGATCGCGCCCGTCCCGGTGAGCCTCCTCGTCCCGGAGAACACCCCCAGGTCGATGTTCACCCCCGTGCTGACCGGCATAGTGTATGACGGCGCGACCGGCACCGGCAGCTTCGACTACGCCCTCGACGGTGAATATCCCGACCTGACAACGGCAATGCTGCCGCCGGCACGCCTCGGCGACGACACACGCGACCTGCGCTTCGAGTGGGAGCCGCTCGCCCCCGGCACTCAATACGTGCTGTCTGTATGGCGCGAGGGGAGGACGTTCCAGAAACTCTACCTGGACGGCTGCGACTACTGCCGCACCGCCGGCACAGAGTACCGCATCTACGGCATTTCCGACACGGACTGGAACATGGGCTGGACAGCAGACCTGTACGCCGTGGACGGGCTGCCGTCAGCAACGCCCTCGGCGCGGATTGACTTTGTCCCTGCGGAATGTGAGCCGTGGGCAGCGGTCGATGAAGTGCGTCCCGACACACCGTCCATACGCGGCGGAAACGGCGCTATCACCGCCCCCGAGGGTACGCAGGTCTACACCTTGCAGGGCGTGCCGGCAGGGCGCGACACCCTCGCTCCAGGTGTCTACATAGTGCGCTGCGGAGGCTTCGTGACCAAGGTTTTGGTCAAATGACAGGGCAAAACATGTTGTATAACATAATTTAATCGGGTTTGGGCAAAAAAAGTCGCGCGAGTTGTTGGTAGATAGGGATAAACTGACTAACTTTGTGGCACTTTTTTAACGGAGAGTTGAGATTGGGAAAAATTTCGCAATACGACCTGTGCCTTGCATCGCTCCCCGAAGGGAGATTTGTGCAAGACTTCAAGTGTGACGCCTCATTGTTCCGCATGATGGAAAATGAAGATGTCACCGCCGCGTGCGTGGATGTCCGCATGACCGTGGACTACCGCAACGAGAGCTACGAGCTGACATTCACATGCCACGGCAGCCTCGCCGTGCCGTGTGACCGCTGCCTCGACGACGTGGAAGTCCCCGTGGACACTGAATACCGCATGACGGTGCGCTACGGCGAGGATTACGACGATTCCCGAGACGACTTGCTCGTGCTGCCGCAGAGCCAGACGCACCTCGATGTTGCACCGATAGTGTACACGACACTCGCCCTGTGCATACCGCTGCACAAGGTCCACCCCGAGGGAGGGTGCAACCCCGAGATGATGGCCCGGCTGGGCGAACACACCGCCAGCGGCGACGACGAGCCAGACAATACAGAACCAACTGAATAATAACAAATTAAAGACTATATAAAATGGCACATCCTAAACGCAGACAATCGCATACCCGCACAGCGAAACGTCGTTCACACGACCACGCACTTGTTCCGACACTCGCACTTTGCCCCAACTGCGGCGCATGGCACGTTTACCACACCGTATGCGGCGAATGTGGCTACTACCGTGGCAAGGTAGCTATCGAGAAGGCGGAAGCGTAAAACAGCAGCGTCCGTGACGGAACGCAGCCGATGTAGTGGATGATGCTGACGGCGCGGGGTGCAGGCAGGCTTTTGACCGCAGTTTGTCAACTTTCTGCTCCTCTCGCTTGTTACATCATTACTAATTACTAATACTATATCATTTCTGAATAAGATGAATGCGAAAATCAGCGGCATAGCCTCTTATGTCCCGGAGGATATACTGGACAATGAAATGCTCTCCAAAATGGTGGACACAAACGACGAGTGGATCACTACCCGCGTCGGCATCAAGGAGCGGCATATCCTCCGAGAGGAGGGAAAAGGCTCGAGCTACCTCGGCATCAAAGCCGTCTCGAAGCTGCTCGAAGATACCGGCACAAAGCCCCAAGACGTGGAGCTGCTCATCTGCGCCACGTCCAACCCGGACTACCGTTTCCCCTCGACAGCCTCAGTGATTGCACATGAGTGCGGAATGGAGCAGGCTTACGCCTACGACATACAAGCCGCTTGCGCCGGGTTTATAGTCTCGATGCAGTCCGCACGTGCATACATCGAAGCCGGGATATACCGCAAGATTGTCGTCGTGGCTGCCGAGAAGATGTCCAGCATGACCGACTACACAGACCGCGCCACTTGCCCGCTGTTCGGCGACGCCGCCGGCGCTGTCCTCGTCGAGCCCACTGACGAAAACGTAGGCATCATAGACGGCGAGTTCCATGTGGACGGCTCCGGGCTGCACAACCTCATCATGATTGCCGGAGGCTCCGTCAAGCCCGCGTCGCACGAGACAGTCGATGCACACGAGCATTTCGTCTATCAGGAAGGCCGCGTCGTTTACAAGAACGCAGTCCGCGACATGCTGTCGTCAACACTGTCGGTGATGAAGAAAAACAACCTCACCAACGACACTATCGACTGGCTCGTACCGCATCAGGCAAACCTCCGCATCATCGACGCAATAAGCGACCGCATCAAAATTGACCCCGAAAAAGTCCTCATCAACATCCAGAAATACGGCAACACCTCCGCCGCTTCGATACCCCTATGCCTCGACGAGTTCAAGAACCGTCTGCACAAGGGCGACAAAATCATGTTGACCGCCTTCGGCGCAGGATTTACATGGGGCGCGATGTACCTCATCTGGGGCATGGACCCGCAAAACTGACTCGCTGCACGTCGCTGACAAGATTTTTAATGAGGACTTCCGGCACTTGGAATACAAGCGGCGGAGTCCTCATCGCTTTTTACGCCAACTCAACAGCACCCATAAAGCAAAAACGAAATGGAACAACAGAACAACGCCTCAGAAACGCAGCACCGCGCCGGTTTCGTCAACATCGTCGGCAACCCAAACGTGGGCAAGTCCACGCTGATGAACGACCTCGTGGGCGAGCGCATATCCATAATAACCGCCAAGGCGCAGACCACGCGGCACCGGATAATGGGCATCGTCAACACCCCTGAATACCAGATTGTGTATTCAGACACTCCTGGCGTGCTCAAGCCAAAGTACAAGCTCCAGGGGGCGATGCTCGAATTCTCCGAAGGCGCGCTCACCGATGCCGACATACTCCTCTACGTCACCGACGTGGTCGAAGACCCCGAGAAAAACAAGGAGTACCTCGACCGCGTCGCCGCCGAGAAAGTGCCGGTCCTGCTGGTCATCAACAAAATTGACCTGCTCAAAGGCAACGAAGACCTCGAGAAAATCATGGACCGCTGGCGGCAGCGGCTACCCGAAGCGACCATCTTCCCCACAAGCGCAAAGGAGCATTTCAACGTGGACAACCTCAAGGCACGCATCGTCGAGCTGCTCCCCGTCTCGCCCCCGTTCTTCGGCAAGGACGCCCTCACCGACAAGCCCGCACGCTTCTTCGTCACCGAGATCATACGCGAAAAGCTCCTCCTCGACTACGACAAGGAAATCCCATACAGCACCGAAGTCCTCGTCGAGAAATTTGACGAAAAGGAGAAGAGCATACACATCATGGCGGTCATATACGTGGAACGAGACAGCCAAAAAGGCATCATCATCGGCCGCGGCGGCGCGAAAATCAAACGAGTCGGCATGGAAGCACGCGCCGACATCGAGCGGTTCTTCGACAAGAAAGTATACCTCGAACTGTTCGTCAAAGTCGAGAAAGACTGGCGAAACCGCGAGAACAAGCTCCGCGCTTTCGGTTACATAGAGTAAGAAACAGCATAATATCACCACCCAACACACACAATGAGCAGACTTATAGCAATAGTAGGCCGGCCCAATGTCGGGAAATCGACATTGTTCAACCGGTTGACGCAGACACGCCGCGCTATCGTAGACCCGACAGCCGGCACCACACGCGACCGCCAGTACGGCAAAGTAGACTGGAACGGCCAGGAATTTTCCATCGTTGACACCGGCGGCTGGGTAGTCAACTCCGAAGACATCTTCGAAGGCGAGATAAACAAGCAGGTACACATCGCAATCGAAGAGGCAGACGTGATACTCTTCGTCGTCGATGCATCCAACGGCGTCACCGACCTCGACGATCATGTGGCAGCGATACTCCGCCGCTCAAAAAAGCCCGTAATCGTAGTCGCCAACAAGGAAGACATCGGCGACGCACGCTATAACGTGGCAGAGTTCTACGCACTCGGCCTGGGCGACCCCTTCGAAGTCTCCGCAGCCAACGGCTCCGGAACAGGCGACCTGCTCGACGAGATAGTACGCGACATGCCGCAGAAGGACGACGACAGCGACCTGGAGGACAACATACCCAAGTTCGCAATCGTCGGCCGCCCCAACGTCGGCAAATCCTCCCTCATCAACGCATTCATCGGCGAGGAACGCCACATCGTCACCGACATCGCCGGCACCACACGCGATTCAATATACCACCGCTACAACAAGTTCGGGTTCGACTTCTACCTCGTCGACACCGCCGGCATACGCCGCAAGCAGAAAGTCAACGAGGACATCGAATACTACTCCGTGATACGCTCAATACGCTCAATAGAGGCCAGCGACGTATGCATACTCATGATCGACGCCACACGCGGCATCGAGGGGCAGGACGCCAACATATACTCGCTGGTGCAGCGCAACCGCAAGGGGCTGGTCGTATGCGTCAACAAATGGGATTTGGTAAGCGACAAGTCCGTCACCGCGCAGAAACACTTCGAAGACGCGATACGGCAGAAGTTCGCCCCCTTCACCGACTTCCCAATCCTCTTCACCTCCGCGCTCACCAAGCAGCGCATATTCAAGGTGCTCGAGACAGCAGCGCAGGTATACGCCAACCGCCGCCGCACCGTCCCCACCTCGCAGCTCAACACATACATGCTCGAGCAGATAGCCATCACTCCGCCCCCCTCCAACAAAGGCAAATTCGTGAAAATCAAATATGTGACGATGCTCAAAGACTCCATCATACCGACCTTCGTATTCTTCTGCAACCTGCCGCAGTGGGTCAAAGAGCCCTACCGCCGCTTCCTGGAGAACAAGATACGAAGCCAGTGGGAGTTTACCGGCACCCCAATAGCCATATTCATGCGCGAAAAATAGCCGCCACACTTCTCACGTGAGTTCGGGAAACAAGCCGCTTTGACACACCTGCTGTTTTCCCGAACTCACGCTAACAGGTGATTTTCAGTGTATAGGTCAAATTATAGGATGAAAACGCTGTAACAAACAGGTATATAGGAAATTACACGATTTGAGACGCTTCGGAGCAAAAACGACGGACAATAATGACCTATACACCAACTTATAAGAGGAAAGTTAGTCAAAATCCCCCTGCACTGCAATCCCCTC
>CAKUKR010000048.1 GCA_934663645.1 uncultured Muribaculaceae bacterium
GGAGCGAGGCGTTCTCCTCTTCGGCAAATGTTATTGCGGCGTTGCACTCCTCGGCCTTTCGCGTGAACACGTCGCGTATTTCGCCTTGTGCCTCCCCTATCACCACGGGTATGCCGGGCTTGATGATGCCGGCTTTTTCCGATGCGATCTTGGGCAGGGTGTCGCCGAGGAACTGCGTATGGTCTTTTGATATGTTGGTGATGACGCAGCCGATGGGGGTGATGATGTTGGTCGAGTCGAGCCGTCCGCCCATGCCGACCTCAATGACGGCATAGTCCACGCGCTCTGCGCTGAACCAGTCGAAAGCCATCATCATGGTCAGCTCGAAGAACGAGGGGTGTCCGTCGTATCCGCAGGCGATGAAGCGTGTGACGAAGTCGGTCACATTGTCCTGCGGTATCATGTCGCCGTTGATGCGTATGCGCTCGCGGAAATCGACGAGGTGGGGCGAGGTGTAGAGGGCTGTCTTGTAGCCCTGCGACTGCAAGATGGCAGCTATGGCGTGTGAGCAGCTGCCCTTGCCGTTTGTTCCGGCAACGTGAACAGACTTGAAGCGGCGGTGCGGGTGGCCGAAAAATGCGTCAAGTTTTTCGCTGGTCTGAAGCCCTGGTTTGTAAGCGGCTGCACCGATGCGTGAAAACATCGGCAGCTGGCGGTAGAGGTACTCTAATGATTCGTTATAGTCCATAGATGATAAATCCGGCTATCCCGGCCAGTGTGATGACGAGGATAGGATGCAGTTTGATGCGCTTGCCCCGCCACGGTATGCGGAAAAACACGAGGCAAAACGCTGCTATACATATTATTATATTAGTGATAAGTTGCCAGTTTATGTTGTTCGGGTTGAAGTTGGGTCCGTTCATAAGCAGTATTGCCGCAGAGGCTATCAGCCCGACCACGACGGGGCGCAACCCGGAGAAAATCGCTTTGATGACACCGCTGTCCTGGTGGCGGCGTATGAAATGCGAGCTGTAGAGGACTAGGAAGAACGAGGGCAGCACCACGGCAAGCGTGGCGATGCACGAGCCGAGCAGCCCCCACCAAACGGCAGACAGTTCGGGATTGACGCTCGCCGGGGCGGCATAGCCTATGTATGTCGCGGAGTTGATGCCTATCGGGCCGGGTGTCATCTGCGAGACAGCCACGATGTCGGTAAACGTCTGCTCCTTAATCCAGCCGTGGCCTACTACCTCGTTCTGCACGAGCGAGAGCATGGCATACCCGCCGCCGAACCCGAACAGCCCTATTTTGACGTAAGCGCGTATCAGTTGCCAGAATATCGTCATGACCGTTTGGATTTTTTGCCGGCAGTCTTGCGGCGTGAATACAGGAAATGGAGGTAGCCCCCGAGTGCTCCGAGGACAATGTAGAGGACGGGGTTGGAAATGAAGCCGAGGTCGAGGGAAATCATAGCCGCCACAAGCACAGGTATCCATATCGTGCGTATGCCGATTTTGGCTGAACGCGCAGAGGTGATGACCGGCGCGATGATGAGCGCGACCACAGCAGGGCGTATGCCCATGAATATGGCGGAGAGGACATGGTTGTTCTTGATGGTCTCCGGGGTCAGGAAAATGGCAATTGCCAGGATGATGACAAACGAGGGTATGATCGTGCCGAGCGAGGCGCATACGCTTCCGCGAAAGCCGCGTATCTTGTCGCCCACTGAACAGGCTATGTTGACAGCCAGGATGCCCGGCAGCGACTGCGCTATCGCCAGCAGGTCGAGAAACTCGTCGCGCTCTATCCAGTGGTTCTTGTCCACGATTTCGCGCTCGATAATGGAAATCATCGCCCAGCCGCCTCCGAAAGTGAACGCGCCTATCTTGAGAAAAGACAGGAACAGGCGCAGACACTGGTGAGGTGTCCGCCGAGCAGCCGCGTCAGCCGATTCGCATATCCGTGAGTCCGAAGAATTCATAGTATGTCGATTTCCGGGTGCAAAAGTAATAAATTCCGGGGTGATTGCCCACACGTTTCGGCGGAAAAACGCCGTTGCCGAGCAGTGGCAACGGCGGTATGACAGCCGTGGTGGCGGCAATATGCTGAATGGGTCAGCTGACCTTGACCTGCAATATTCCTGACACGCCGCTGATGGAATCCATGAGCTCCTTGCAGATACGGTAACGCTTGCGCGAGCGCACATCGATGCTCTGCGGCACACGTGCATCAGCGATATTTATCGCCAGCCGGAGCGTTCCGCCCCCCTTCTCCTTGGGCTTCAACTCAAACTCCTTTAGAGCCAAGCCGAGGCCAGAGTCGGAGATGTTGCTGTCTATCCAGAGAGTCAGCTCGTTGGCTATATGACCGACCTTGTCGGCGAGCGGCGAAATCTCGGCAATGTTCATTCTCACGTCGCCGGGCTTGAAGCGGTCAGGGGCAAACGAAATGCGCATGAACACCGCAGCACCGGGGACAAGCATACCGCTGAACTGCTCGTAAGACTTGCCGAAGAGGCGCAGCTCCGTCTTGCCGGAGAAGTCCTCGATTTCGAGTATGCCGTAAGGCGTGCCCTTGCGCGAAATCTTGGTGGTGAACGCCGTTACCAGCCCTCCCATAGTCAAGTCGCCGCGTATCTCCTCGGGGCGGGTCGGCTGACGGTCCTGGAACTCGGAGCATGGGGTGTTGCAGCCGTAAGTCACCTCCATGTAGTACTTGTCGAGCGGATGTGCCGAGAGGTAGATCGACACTAGGCGTTTCTCCTCCTCGAGGCGTTTGAGGTCAGACCACCGCTCCACCTGCGGATAGGGCGGCTTGTTGGTCTCGATAGGCTCGAGGTCGCCGAACAGGCTCGCCTGCACCGAGTTGCGGTCTGCCTGGAAACGCTGCCCGTATTTCACGAGCATATCGGAATATGTGGTGTCAAACATCTCATGGACGAACATCTCGCGGCACACGTTCTCAAAACAGTCGAAGCAGCCGGCCAGAGCAAGGCTCTCGATAGTGGCGCGGTTGCATGCCGACAGGTTGACGCGCTCCACGAAGTCGTATATGTCGCGGAAGGGGCCGTTGGCCTCACGCTCGCTGATGATAGCATTTACCGCGCCCGAACCCACGCCGCGTATTCCGCCGAGGCCGAAGCGCACCTGGCCGCCGCTGGTGACGCTGAACTTCTCGAAAGACTCGTTGATGTCCGGGCCTTTTACCACAACGCCCATGTTGCGGCACTCGTCCATAAACTTCTTCAGCTTGTCAGAGCTGGTGAGGTTGCAGCTCAGCACGCCAGCCATGTACTCGGCGGGATAGTTGGCCTTGAGGTATGCCGTCTGGTATGCCACCCAGCTGTAGCAAGTGGCGTGGCTCTTGTTGAAGGCGTATGACGCGAATTTCTCCCAGTCAGCCCAAATCTTCTCAAGCACCTTGGGGTCGTAGCCGTTGCTCTTGCCACCCTCGATGAACTTGGGCTTCATGGCATCGACGATAGCCTTCTTCTTCTTACCCATCGCCTTACGGAGCGCGTCGCTCTCGCCGCGTGTGAAGTTGGCGAGCAGACGCGAGAGGAGCATGACCTGCTCCTGATAGACCGTAATGCCGTAAGTGTCTTTCAGATACTTCTCCATGACGGGTATGTCGTAGACTATCGGCTGGCGGCCGTGGCGGCGTGCGATGAAGTCGGGGATATAGTCCATAGGGCCCGGGCGGTAGAGGGCGTTCATGGCGATGAGGTCCTCAAACTTGGAGGGCTGCAGCTCGCGCAGCGACCGCTGCATGCCCACTGACTCAAACTGGAACGTGGCAGTGGTGTTGCCATCGCAATAGAGCTTGAACGTCGCAGGGTCGTCCAGCGGGATATGGTCAATGTCAATCTCGATGCCGCGGGACTTGCGTATGTTGGCAAGCACCTCCTTGATAATGGAGAGTGTCTTCAGCCCGAGGAAGTCCATCTTGATAAGGCCAGTCTGCTCGATGACACTCCCCTCATACTGCGTCGAAATCACCTTCGAGCCGTCGGCATCCTCGCCCATCATGACTGGCACCCAGTCGGTGATGTCGTCGCGGCAGATGATGACACCGCAAGCGTGCACGCCCGTAGTGCGCACGTTGCCCTCGAGCTGCGGAGCGTACTTTATCACCTCGCGTATGTTCGGGTTGGGGCTGTCAGCCTCTGCCGCCAGCTCCTTGACATACTTCATGCAGTTCTTGAAATTCACCTTGACCGACTTGCCGTCCACCTCGGGCAGCTTGTCGGGGATAAGGCGTGCGAGGCGGTTGGACTCGGCCAGAGGCACCTCCATGATTTTCGCCATATCCTTGATAGCGGACTTAGTCGCCATGGTCTGGTAGGTGATGATGTGCGCCACCTTCTCCGCGCCGTATTTCTCGGTCACATATTTCAGCACCTCATACCGGCCGTCGTCGTCGAAGTCCACATCGATATCAGGCAGCGAGATACGGTCAGGGTTGAGGAAACGCTCAAACAGCAGGTCGTATTTTATAGGGTCAATGTCGGTGATGCCGAGGCAGTATGCAGCCGCGCTTCCGGCAGCAGAGCCACGTCCGGGGCCCACGCTCACGCCGAGCTTGTTGCGGGCGGCGTTGATGAAGTCCTGCACAATGAGGAAGTAGCCCGGAAAACCCATGGTCTTCATGATGTACAGCTCGAAATTGAGCCGCTCCTTGACATCATCGGGCAGCGGGTCGCCGTAACGCTTCACCGCGCCCTCCATGGTCAGCTTGCGCAGGTAGTCGGCTTCGAGCTTGATACGGTACAGCTTGTCATATCCGCCCAGCTTGGCAATCTTCTTCTCGCCGTCAGCCTCGCTCATCACCACATTGCCGTTCTCGTCGCGGGTAAACTCGTCGAACAGGTCACGCTCCGTCAGCGTCTCGCGATACTGCGCTTCGGTGCCGAATGATTCGGGAATGTCGAATGTCGGCATGATCGGGGCATGGTCTATGGAGTAAGTCTCCACCTTGTCGAGGATTTCCTGCGTATTGTCAATAGCCTCGGGAATGTCGGCAAATATCTCGCGCATCTGCTCGGTAGACTTCAGCCACTCCTGCTTGGTATAGTGCATCCGCGGCTCGTTGAACCGCTTCTGCGTCGAGATGCAAATCAGGCGGTCATGCGCCTCGCCGTCAGCCTCCTCCACGAAATGCACGTCGTTGGTGGCGACTACCTTGATGTCATATTTGCGTGCAAACTGGAGCAGCACCTCGTTGACCTTGCACTGCTGCGGGTACACATCGACATTGGCATTGGGCTTGTCTGTCTTGTGCCGCTGCAACTCGATGTAATAGTCATCGCCGAATACCTCCTTGAACCAGCGCACACGCTCCTCGGCAAGTTCCAAACGCCCCTCGGCAATGTGGCGCGGCACTTCGCCGCCCAGGCACGCCGAGCATACGATCAGCCCCTCGTGATGCTCCGCCAGTTCGTATCGGTCGGTGCGGGCATGATAGTAGAACCCTTCAGTCCATGCCTTGCTGACGAGCTTGATCAGGTTGTGGTAGCCCTTCTCGTTCTTTGCCAGCACTATGAGGTGGTATCCCTTGTCGTTCTTGTCCTTGCGGTCAGTCAGGCGGTCGGCGGCGCAATACATCTCGCAGCCGAGTATCGGCTTGAACTTCTCATCATCGCCGCGCTTGGAGTTGACCTCTTCAACATAGTTAAAGAACTCCTTGATGCCGAACATGTTGCCGTGGTCAGTAAGGGCGATGCCGCGCATGCCGAGGTCGATAGCCTTGTTGACGAGGCCTTTTACAGAAGCCTTGCCGTCAAGCAGGCTGTACTGCGAGTGCACATGGAGGTGTGTGAATGGGATGTCTGACATATTCGTATGCTTTACAACGAGTTGACGCAACCGGGCAGAAGCACGCCAGCAGTCAGGCGTGTAAGCCGTTCCCCGGAGAGACAACCGGCGAGGGTGACAGTATCAATGTATCTACAAAAAGAAAAAGAGGAAAGAACCTTCCGGCAATTTCCTCTTTCAGTAGCCGATCCGGGACTCGAACCCGAGTCTCCACCGTGAGAGGGTGGCGTGCTAACCGCTACACTAATCGGCCATTATTTCAAACTCAAGGAGCAGTGTCCCCTTGTTTTCGAGTGCAAAGTTACTGCCTTTTGGCGAAACTGCCAAATCTTTCGGCAAAAAAAATTCGACTATTTTCATCACGAGCAATTACACAGCTGAATATCAACCAAATAAAAAACACACAAATTCAGGCTTTGCCATACCGCGCATTTTTCATACCTTTGCGGTAGCGTAAAAACGCACGCAGACACACCATGGCAGACAACTACCTGGAACGCAGAATGGAGGAATACCGCAACGGCACACTGGCGCAATCGCTGCGCCGCAGTGTCGCGATGACCCGCAAACGCCCCAAAAGCCGGTACGAGGCTCTGCGCGTGCTTGTGGTATGCCCCAGCCTCAACGCCGATGCCGAAAAGCTGATACGCTCCTTCGCCGCCCGGCGATGCCGCATCTCGTTTGCCAGCGACAACCGCGCTGCCGGCAACGCACTCGCACAGTCCTGCGGCGCACGCTTCTACCCGACAGACGATATAAGCGACGAGTCCATGGCACATACAGCAGAAGCCGCTGCCAAGCACTACGGCAGCCTGGACGCCATTATATATTGTGGCGAGGAGGCTCGTGACTTGCGCAAAATAGCCTCTGCTGCGAACCTACCAGAGGAATACCTGTTGCTGACCGCATCACGCGAAGACTTGCCAGACACCTGTCATTTCAATACCAGCGACGAGGACTTTGCCCTCCGCTGCCTGACTTATTGCGCAAATCCGACAACACATCAATAGGACCAACCCATGAAAACAACCAAATCCATCCGCAAATTCTTTTGCATGACAGCCCTCGCGACATTCTTTGCCGCCCTCCCCTCTTGCGGAGGCTCATCGTCCGGAACCGACGAGCAGAAAGAGCAGACTGGACATGAACAGGCAACGGCCTCCGAGGATGCGCCGACGGTCATTGACTTCTACGCCGACTGGTGCGGCCCGTGCCAGCAGTTCCGCCCAATATTCCACGCTGCGGAAAAGAAGTACGCCGGCCTCGTAAACTTCGAGACCGTCAACATCGACGAGCAGAAAGATTTGGCAGAACAGTACGGCATCACATCGATACCGACAATCGTATTCCTCTACGGCGACGGCGAGGAAGCCACACGCTTCGTCGGCGCAATGTCCGCTGACGACTTCAACGCCGCAATCGACATCATGCTCGGCGACGAATGAGGATTCTGGTCGCCTTAGTCCTTGCAGTTTCAGTTGCACTGCTCGCGTCTTGTTCGCATGAAGGCGATACACTGAAGCCATTCGGCTGGAAAAGCGTAAGCCCCGAGGCAGACTCGCTGGTGCTTGCCGCTGAAATACAGCTGCTTGAAAAAGCCCCGGACGACTCTATCCGCATGACACTGGAGAATATGCGGAGACTGCGGCTGCCGGCACAGCAGGCCAAGGTAATGGATGTACGATACCGCTTTTTCCGCTCGCGGCTGCTGTCATTCACCGAGGGCAACGACTCTGCCCTCGCTGAAATCAACAAGGCAGCTGCTATTGTTGACTCCGTCCGCTGGAAATACGACTACGTCCGGGTTTCCAGCTTCCGCAGGTTTATCACGCTGTCCGATAGCGAGAGGGCGACAAGCCTGCTCAAAGACCTCGAAGACCTGAACTACTACAAGTCGATAGGCGACAAAGCCATGGAGGCCAATACTGACCAGCTGATTTCATCATGGTACGGGGAAATCGGCTGGACAGACAAAAGCGTCCTGTTCATGGACCAGTGCGACAGCCTGTATCAGCTGCTCGGCTTCAACAAGACATACGCCCGCAACCGTATCAACCGCGCCAACCTGTACGAGGACATGGGGATGACAGCGCAGCGCGACAGCGTAATGCAGATAATACTGCACGACAAGGCGGTGATGGACAATCCGTTGACACGCTGCCTGGCGTTGCGAAACGCATATCTGTACTCCGGCGACTTTGACGCGCTGAAAACGCTGCAGCGCGAATCCGCTGGCAACCCGGTATTCCGCAAGCTGACCAACTTCTACGAGGCGTTGCTGTCCGGAGAATACCTCGAGAGGGGGCAGCTCGACTCAGCAGCGTATTACAGCAACATGTCGGTGGAAAACGTTGGCGTAGTCACAAATTACAACCTGCGGTCGATCATCCATTTCCGCCGCTCGCAGTATTTTGAGGTAATCGGCAAGACTGACAGCGCATTGCACCAGTACAAGCTCTACATGGCGGCGTTTGACTCCGTGCTGAACAAGCGGCCATACGACCAGGCGCGGCTACAGGCAGCCCGAGAAGCAGAGGCTACGGAAATGCGGCTCGAGCGCAACCGCCAACACAACACCGTCGTTTTCCTGTCGGTGATTCTGGTATTGCTGGCAGTGGGCGGCACGACAGTGTTCTTCATGCAACGCCGGCAGCAGCGAGCCAAACTGAAAGAGGCCCAGGCTCGCCTCAATCTGGAGCGCAACCGCCGCGAGATGATGGCGGCGATGATTTCCGTTGACGAACAGGAGAAAATGCTCGGCACGATCCACGAGGCGGTCGCGGAAATGAAAGACAAGGGCGACGGACAAGCCGCGAAACTGGAGACGCTGCTGAAGCAGCACTCGACTATGTCAAAGGAAATCGACACGTTTCAAGACCTTTTCAAGAATGAGAACCCGCAGTTTCTCAACACATTGAAAGAGCGTTGGCCAGGACTTACGGAGAAGAACCTCAAGCTCGCGTCATACATCCGCATGGGACTCGGGCTTAAGCAGCAGGCTCGCATCATGTCGGTCTCCCCCGAATCGGTCAAGCAAGCACGGTGGCGGCTGCGCACCAAGCTCGGGCTGCCCAAGGACGTGTCGCTCGACGAGTTTCTACGCAACCTCGACACCGACTATCCAAAATAATGAGGGCGCATCAATGCCATGACGCGCCCTCGCATTATGAATATTGTGTATGTCGTTATCTGACAATCACCTTATGCGTGCTCGCCGCTGACGGCGTTGACACACGCACCATGTATACACCTGCCGGCCATGCCGATGTGTCGATGCGGTCTGCGCTGGCAGATGCCACCTTCTGTCCGGAAACAGAGTATACCTCTACCGCCGCGCCGTCCGCACCCGCAGTGCGGATTTCGCGGCCGGCCATCCAAACCTTCACATTGTCCTCGCTGGCAGCCTCGATACCCGAAAGGGTATTGACCTTGAACGCGGGCGAAATAGTCTGACGCTGGCGGTTGCCGGCCTTGTCTGTCATCTCTATGCGCAGGTCGAACCATCCGGTCTTGCTCGTGCGGTTTACCGTTGCAAGGTTGGCAGAGTAGCAGTCGCCGAAGCCCGGCATGAAGTACAGCTCCGGAACTTTAGCCACCTCTATCGGGGAGAATGTATCCTCGCCGTAAGGAGCATACTCCACTTTCGTCTCAGCCGTCTCAAACGTATAGTGGCAGTCGCTGGCCGAATTGTAGACCCACTGGAAGTCACCGCCTGAGAAATACATCGTGCCGTCGGCGGCGTTGTCAAAGCGGTCTGTGACTTTGCCATCCTTGTCCTTGAACATCAGCATCTGGAGTGTGGGAGCAGTCCAGTCCTCGTTGCGTTCGTCGTAACTCATCTCGGTGATGTTCTTGCCCGGAAGCCCATCGACGGTTACATTCTCATTGCGGAAAACAACATCGATTCTGCCCGGCTCGTGTCCGTTGGTCGCCCAGCCGTACAGCCAGCCGACTTCAAAATCCTTGCTTGCGGAAAGTTGCAGCTCGCCGTTGAGAGAAAAGTCCGTGACCTTGCAGTATTCGTCAGCGCTGCGCACCTCGCCGAGGCGGCCGATGTAGGACGGCACTATCACCGTCATGCTGTTCTCCCCTATCGGGTTCTTCTGCTGCATGACAACCGAAACTGGAGCAGAATCACCGTACTTCTGCTCCTTCATGTCGGACGTATATGTATATGCGGGATGTCCAGGGTATTCGAGCATGTCAGAGCCATCCGCCGGTATCTGGAATGCATAGTTGCCGCACAGTGTGTGGTTGTTGTTGACATACTCCCAACCGCCGTTGTCCGAAGGTATGGCAGGCAGCCCGAAAGTACACCAGTAACCGCCCAAGTAGCCGTTTTCATCTACTTCGGCATACTCCACCAGGGCTGGTATGATAGCCGTATGCAAGTCAAGTCCGGGCTTGGGCGATTCTGCCGACAGCCATATTTCGCAATCCTCATCTGTACTCAGCAGGTCGCCGACTGCCAAACGGTTGTACTTGTTCAGCCACACCTGCGCACGCAGGCATTTCCGGTACTTGAACTGGTCATGCGTAGCCTCCCACAGCGGCGAGTGTGCGAAATCTTCCTCATAGCGCACGAATGGCGCGTCATTGCGCATAACAGCCTTCTCAAGACCCTCCTGCGATGTCTCAAGCACATAGTAATTGTTGTTAGCAGTAACGCCAGTCAACGAGACGAACAGATAGTTCTTGCTGACCGGCGAGATGTACCGGCTCATCAGGTATTCGGTTTTCTCCTTTTCCTCCACTTCGCGTCCGTCATTGCCGGTGACGGCGACCATGATGCCGCCGACACCCTTGCGGTACAGCAGACACTGGTTTAGGGCATAGTCTATCGTGGCATTGGTGCGGTCGAAAACGGGGGTGCCATCCTCCGTGAAAGTCACTATCGGCGTGACCGCCTTTGAGCCGTCGGGCAGGTAGCCCTCCACTATGACGTACTGCGAGGCCTCCTCTGTCTTGAGGTGTATCTCGGTGTCTCCCTCTATCACCACACCCTCGCGGACGACCGACGCGCTGGATTTGCCGCTCAGCACATAGCAGTCCGCGAAAATGTCGTATGTGCCAGCCGGCACTTCAAAGTCGCAGGACTTCTCCTGCAAGATTGCATCGTCGAAATACGATTCGTTGTAGATGCAGAAATACGGCTCGGCCTCTCCCTCTTTGAAGTCGAACTCGATATGCACCTTAAACAGCTGCCCGTCGGCCCGTGTGGGTTTGTGCATACGCGGGTTGTCGGGAATGAAACGATGCTGGCGCTCTGCCGCCGCATCCATGGCTCTGCCTGCGACACGCTGTGCAGGGCTATGCGCCCACGCGCAGACGCTGGCAGCTGCCGCCAGGATTGCAAGTATGATTCTTGTCATGATGTTGTTTTGTTTAGGGTTTGTACATGCGGAATTCCGAGGTGCAAATTTCCGTGTTTCCAAGTGCTTCCACAAGTTTTTCAGGTCTACAAACGGTCTACATCTCCCATAACCGGCTGATACTTCCGCAGATAATCTGTAGCTGCCATAGTTTTGCCCCAAAATATTTGTGTGACAGCTCTTGGAGAAACAGCCATTTATTGCTAATTTTGCAATGTATGCGGCTGGGGGCGCAAGCCGCCGCGCATGCCCCGAATTATTAATGTAATATACAACACCGAATAAACACCACATACTATGGCATTATGGTTTGAGTGCAAAGTCCGCTACGACAAGATGCAGGAGAACGGCGCGGTCAAAAAAGTGACAGAGCCGTACCTCGTGGACGCGCTGTCATTCACAGAGGCGGAAGCCCGCATCATCGAGGAGATGAAACCTTTCATATCAGGAGAGTTCACCATCTCCGCTGTCAAGAAGACCAAAATCTCCGAAATATTCTTCGACGAGACCGGCGACCGTTATTACCTGACCAAGGTGAACTTCATCACTATCGACGACAAGGGCATCGAGAAGAAATCCGCCACGCTGATACTCGTACAGGCCTCCGACTTCGAGGGCGCCTTGCGCCGCTTCAACGAGGGTATGAAAGACAGCGCGGCCGACTACGAGATTGCCTCGATAGCCGAAACCATGCTCATGGACGTGTACCCGGCTGACCTCTCCGGCAAGCACGCTGCACAGTCATGATAGCCGACAACCTGCGGCAGCTGCGCTCCGAAATGCCAGAGGGCGTGACACTGGTAGCTGTCTCCAAGTTCCACCCCGTGGAGGCGGTGCGTGAGGCATACGACGCGGGGCAGCGCATATTCGGCGAGAGCCGCGTCCAGGAACTGCTGGCAAAACAGCCGCAGCTTCCAGACGACATACAGTGGCACTTCATCGGACACCTTCAGACCAACAAGGTGCGGCACATCATCGGCCGCACCTCGCTCATCGAAAGCATTGACACGGAGCGGCTGCTCAGCATAGTCGATTCGGAATCCGCCCGTGCAGGTGTCACCTCACGTGTGCTGATGCAGCTCCATGTAGCCCAGGAGGAGACGAAATTCGGCTTCTCGCCCGAGGAACTACTCGCCTATTTCCGCGACCGACGCTTTGAGAGCCTGACCAACACCCACATCTGCGGCGTAATGGGCATGGCCTCCAACACCGACGACATGGCGCGTGTCGCCGCCGACTTCGATGCCATACGCAGCGTCTATGACCAGATAATCAACGAGGTTGCCCCCGACTTGCGAGTCTTCAACACCGTGTCGATGGGCATGAGCGGCGACTGGAGCATAGCCGTCAGCCACGGCTCGAATATGGTGCGCATCGGCTCGGACATTTTCGGGGCAAGACAGTATTGAACGGCGAAAATGCTGTTTTTCAGCATAATTTGCCCACGCAATCAAATATTTTTGTACCTTTGATTGCTCCATTTCGAGCCAAAGGGTTGTTATAGGAGCATAGAACAGGAATACAGGTAATATCGACTAACGAATATGGTTACTACTACAGACAAAACTTCCAGCAATGGCAGAGGGATCGCCATAGTGGCGATGTGCTTCCTGTTTGCCATGATTTCCTTCGTCACGAACCTTGCCGCTCCCATAGGCACGATATGGAAAGGGCATTACGAATGGGCCGGCATGGTCGGCAACCTAATGAACTTTCTAGCATACCTCGTCATGGGAATACCCGCCGGCAACCTACTCGTCAAAATCGGATACAAGAAAACCGCCCTGTGGGCCATTGCCGTCGGCTTCATCGGCATCGGCATACAGTACCTCTCGAGCATAGCGGGCGGGAGCGTGCCATTATTCTCCGTAAGCGGCGAGCCGGTGATGCTCAACTACATCATATACCTGCTCGGAGCGTTCACCTGCGGCTTCTGCGTATGCATGCTAAACACAGTCGTCAACCCGATGCTCAACCTCCTCGGCGGAGGCGGCAACAAGGGCAACCAGCTCATACAGCTCGGAGGCTCCCTCAATTCGCTGTCGGCTACACTCACTCCTTTCGTGGTCGGCATGCTCATCGGCGCAGTGACTGACACGACCTCGATGGACGACGTTGCGCCGCTGCTTTGGATAGCAATGGGCGTATTCGCTGTCGTGTTCATAATCATCTCTTTCACCCCAATACCCGAGCCGCATCTGCGTACCGGCAAGAGCAAAGAGGCTAAAGTCCGCGACAAGTATTCCGCATGGAGCTTCCGCCACACAGTCCTCGGCGTTGTCGGCATATTCCTCTATGTCGGCATCGAAATCGGCGTTCCGGGCGTGCTGATATTCTACCTCTCCGACTCCGCAGCCTCCGGCATCACCGAGGGCGCGACTGCCGTAGCCGGCGCGGTGGCTGCCATCTACTGGCTGCTGATGCTCGTCGGCCGTCTCTCCTCGTCGCTCATCTCCGGCGCGGTCTCAAGCCGCGTGCAGCTCATGGTGACTTCTGCAACAGCGATAGTGTTCATCCTCCTCGCAATCTTCCTCCCCTCCTCCATACGCATCTCGATGCCCTCATACTCCGTGACCGCAGGTTTCGCAATGGCGCAAGTGCCTATATCCGCACTGTTCGTCGTGCTTTGCGGACTGTGCACCTCAATCATGTGGGGCGGCATCTTTAACCTCGCTGTCGAAGGCCTCGGCAAATACACAGCCCAGGCTTCCGGCATATTCATGATGATGGTCGTCGGCGGAGGCATCATGCCCCTCATTCAGGAGAAAATAGCCTCAAGTGTCGGATACATGGCCTCCTACTGGCTCGTAATAGCCATGCTGGCATACCTGCTCTATTACGCCATCTCCGGCTCGAAAAACGTGAACAAGGACATCCCCGTATAGCCCTTCCGCTATACATTATATATATACGGAAAACAACAATCTAACATAAACGGACGCTCCCGGCGGAAACACCGGCGCGGACACCTAAACTGAAAAATGGAAATCAATCCCCAAATTCTCAACACAGCCGCAGACAACCTGCGTGTGCTCATCGCCCAAATGGTCGAAACTGCCAAGTCAGGACACCCCGGAGGCGCAATGGGAGGCGCAGACTTTGCCAACGTCCTCTTCTCAAAGTACCTGGTCTACGACCCCAATGACCCGACATGGATAGCCCGCGACAGGTTCTTCCTCGACCCGGGGCACATGTCCCCGATGCTATACGGCGTGCTTGCCCTCTCCGGCAAGTTCACTATTGACGAGCTCAAACAGTTCCGCCAGTGGGGCAGCGAAACGCCTGGACACCCGGAACTCAACCCGGCCCGCGGCATCGAAAACACGTCAGGCCCGCTCGGCCAAGGTCATGTCATGGCTGTCGGCTGCGCCATTGCCGAGCGTTTCCTTGTGGCACGCTTCGGCGAGACACTCGCCCACAAGACATACGCATACATCTCTGACGGCGGCATTCAGGAGGAAGTGTCGCAGGGCGCCGGCCGCATCGCCGGACACCTCGGATTGAGCAACCTAATAATGTTCTATGACGCCAACGACGTGCAGCTCTCCACCACCGTTGCCGAGGTGACATCCGAGGACACTGCTGCCAAATACCGCGCATGGGGCTGGAACGTCCTCGAAATCAACGGCTCTGACCCAGTCGCAATTTGCGGTGCGCTCGAAGTCGCCAATCAGGAACGCCGCCGCCCTACCCTCATCATAGGCCACACCATAATGGCTCGCGGCGCTGTCACTGCCGACGGCAAGTCGATGGAAGGCTGGGTATCAACCCACGGCCAGCCCATCTCCAAGGCCGGCGCTGACATAGCAGCCACAATACGCAACCTCGGAGGTAATCCCGAAAACCCATGGGAGGTACGCCCCGAGACTGCAGAGCTGTATGAACAGCGGCGCAAACAGCTCACCAGCATTGCAGCAGCCCGCCACAATGACGAAAACGAATGGCGCAAGAAGAACCCTGAACTCGCCAAGACACTCGACGGATACATCGCCGGCAAACTCCCCGAACTCGACTGGGACAAGGTGGTTGTTAAGCCCAACAGCGCGACACGCGCCGCTTCCGCAGCTGTCCTCTCATTCCTTGCCGAAAACATCGGCAACATGATTGTCTCAAGCGCAGACCTCGCCAACTCCGACAAGACTGACGGCTTCCTCAAGAAGACAAGCCAAATCGAGCCTGGCGACTTCAACGGCGCGTTCTTGCAGTCTGGCGTGGCAGAACTCACAATGGCGTGCATCATGAACGGCATAGCACTCCACGGCGGAATGTACGCCGCGTGCGGTACATTCTTCGTGTTCTCAGACTACATGAAGCCGGCTATACGCATCTCAGCCCTCATGGAGCAGCCTGTGAAATACATCTTCACCCACGATGCGTTCCGTGTCGGCGAGGACGGCCCGACTCACGAGCCTGTCGAGCAGGAAGCACAGATACGTCTGCTCGAGCAGATGAACAACCTCTCCGGCCGCCCCGCAGCACTCGTGCTACGTCCCGCAGACGCTGCCGAGACTGTGGCTTGCTACCGCATGGCGATGGAAAACACCGAATCTCCCTCGGTAATGATACTCTCACGCCAGGACATCAAGGACATTCCCGGCGATGACCGCCGTCAACAGGCATTTGGCGCAATCCGTGGCGGATATGAGGTAATGACAGCTGAAAACCCTGATGTTGTGCTTGTAGCCGACGGAAGCGAGGTGTCCCTGCTCTGCGATGTGGCTGAATCGCTGAAACAGGACGGCATACACACCCGCGTCGTGTCGATGCCCTCTATCGGCGTGTTCACTTGCCAGGACAAGGCATACCGCGACAGCATCCTCCCGGAGGGCGTGCCAACATTCGCGCTCACCGCCGGCCTGCCCGCGACATTCTACCCGATCAGCCGCGACAACTGGCGCATTTTCGGCCTCAAACGCTTCGGAGCATCTGCCCCGTACAAGGTTTTGGACGAAAAATTCGGCTATACGACCGAAAATATTGCATCTGAGGTCAAACAAATGATTAAGAAATAGTTTGCGAACAGAATTTTTATTGTAACTTTGCACAATAATCGTAGGCTCGCCCTTTTCGCTCCCTCCAAGCGGAGGGATACAAGGCAGCAATGCCGGGCGCAGAGGGTATGCATACGGTAAAAGTGAATAAAATTATAACTATTAATATTGTTGTTTTATGAAAAAACTTGGATTACTTGCTCTGGCTGCTGCCGCTGTATGCGGTACATCAGCAGCTTCTGCCCAGGAAGTGACCTATGTTGAGGATTGCTCACAGGGCCTGTTGATCAATCGTGCTCCGAACAACTGGTTCATCACCGCTCAGGGTGGTGCAAACATCTTGTTCTCTCACCACGATGTTCACGCAAAATTCCAAAACCGTATCGGCCCGCAGGCTAACCTCTTCGTCGGCAAGTGGGTAACTCCCGTGTTCGGATTCCGCATGGGTGCTTCTTGGATCATGCCCAAGGGCGCTACTGTTGAAGACGGATTCTTCCGCAAGATGAACGCCGGCACTCTCGACGGCAACAGCAACTACTACGATGAGAAATTCATGGGCCTCGGTCCGGAATTCGACATCCTCGTCAACCTCACCAACTGGTGGTGCGGCTACAAGCCCAACCGCGTCTACAATGCAGTCCTCCACGGAGGTGCTGGTGCATACTGGACATTCGCACGCCGTTTCAAAGGCGACGACATCAAGTGGCGTGCTGCCCACAACACTATGCTGTTCGCAAACATCGGTCTGCAGAACAACTTCCGCGTGTCTAAGCACGTTGACATCTTCGTTGACGCTCAGTTCGAGATCATCGACATGAACAACACTGACGCTTACTGCGACTACAACGCATACTTCACAGCAAGCCTCAACGCCGGTTTCACTTACAACTTCGGCAAGACTGACTGGAACTGCCCCGTCACCGCTGTTTGCCCCACTTGGAAGTACACCGACGCAGAGGGTGACGCTCTCGTTGCCAAGCTCGCCCAGGCTGACCGCAAGATCCGCGACCTCCAGGCTCAGCTCGACGACTGCCTCAACCGCCCCGTTGAGCAGAAAGCTGCTAAGTGCGAAGGCCTCGCTACTATCTACTACCCCATCAACGTCTACACTCTCGACAAGCGCGACAAGATGCTCCTCAACTCTGTTGCCGAGGTCATGAAGAACAACTCAAACCAGACTTACACTCTGACTGGTTGGGCTGACAACTACACCGGTACTGACGAAATCAACACTCGTCTCCGTCACAACCGTGTAAACGGCGTAAAGGACTACCTCATCGGCCGTGGTGTAAACGCAGATCAGCTCGAGGCTGGCATCGACGCTAACAACCTCACTGACTTCGGTGAGAAGTGCGCTCCGCTCGACCGCGCTGTGACTATCGCAGAAAAATAATTCTCGATAACTCATAAACCGGGTTCGCCCGGTAAACATAATCCCGGTGCCTCACGGCATCGGGATTACTTGTTTCCACCTCATCAGCCGCAGAGAGTGTTAAATATACACAAATCAAACAGCCCCTCCTTTGCCGTTTGAAATAAAAGCACTAACTT
>CAKUKR010000049.1 GCA_934663645.1 uncultured Muribaculaceae bacterium
AGAAGGCAAAACCAACAATATCAAATTTTCGGTAGACTATATCAAGCCAACAGCTGTGGTGCGCCAGTTCTATTAAGGGAGATCGAAACCGCCGCGCACAAGCTATTTCGCTATTTTGAGGTAGTGGGCGATCCCTGCTGCGGTTGCGCATAAAACAATAAGACGCACCAGCATTGCTGATGCGTCCTCGTCTTGAGTGATCCGCCTGGGGCTCGAACCCAGGACCCCAACATTAAAAGTGTTGTGCTCTACCAGCTGAGCTAGCGAATCTCCCTCTATGCTCCGAGGCATAGCCCCGAAAAGCGTTGCAAAGTTACAATGTTTTTCCCGATTACGCAAATCCCTGCGCATTATTTTTGCGCAAAAATTATTGCGGCATCACATTGTGATGCCGCAATCTGTTGTGTGTCAGTATTTTCAGTTGTTTCCCTGCTGGAGAGAGTAGTAGTAGTCGAGCACATCCTTGGCCGCCGTGAACGGTGACTGCTGGTTGTTCAGCACGCGCAGCTCCTTCTGCTCCAGAAGCGCGGCAACCTGCGGGCGGTTGTAGAAATTGTTCCGCAGCTGCTCGTCGATGGTCTCAATCATCCAGTATTTCGCCTGTTCGTGGCGCAGCCGTTCGAAATAGCCGGTCTTCTTGACATACTCGAAATAGCGGTCTATCATCTCCCATACCTTGTCGATGCCCAGCTCGTAGTATCCGCTGTACGTCATCACCTCCGGCACCCAGCGGCTCGGCGTGGGCGGGAAGAGGTGGAGCGCGTTGCGCAGCTGTGCCGCTGCCAGGTTGGCACGCTCGATATTGTCGCCGTCAGCCTTGTTGATTGCTATGCCGTCGCACATCTCCATGATGCCGCGCTTGATGCCCTGCAGCTCGTCGCCGGTGCCGGCCACCTGTATCAGCAGGAAGAAATCGACCATTGAGTGGACGGCGGTCTCGCTCTGTCCCACGCCTACGGTCTCGACGAATATGTTGTCATAGCCGGCAGCCTCGCACAGCACGATAGTCTCGCGCGTCTTGCGTGCCACGCCTCCCAGCGAGCCGGCAGAGGGGGAAGGGCGTATGAACACGTTGGGCTGCTGCGAGAGCTTCTCCATGCGCGTCTTGTCGCCCAGGATTGACCCGCGGCTGCGCTCGCTGCTCGGGTCGATGGCGAGGACGGCGAGCTTGCTGCCCGTCTTGAGCACGTGCATGCCGAACACGTCGATCGACGTAGACTTGCCCGCACCCGGAACACCCGTTATGCCGATGCGCCGCGACTTGCCCGAGTGGGGAAGGCATTTCTCGATCACCTCCTGCGCGAGGGCCTGATGGCGTTCCGCCGTGCTCTCGATGAGGGTCACGGCTTGCCCGAGGACTGCGCTGTTGCCCTTCAGGATGCCCTCAATGTAGTCATTGACAGACAGTTCGCGCCGGCGTGCGACGTGAGCCTTCCGGTACGGGTTGATGCTCGGCTGGCTGATGACTCCATCGTTCACCTGGAGTCCCTTGTATTTGCAATCGTTCTCGGGATGTTCCATAATTGAAGCGTATAGTTTTGTGGTGCAAAAGTACATCGTTTGTCTGACACTGCCAAATAAACCAGTGACGAAATCCCCCTGTCCTCACACGAAAACGACGCTGTGAGCAGCCCTCCTCCCCGGCAGCCGTCACATTGCACAGAGTCGACAAGAGCAAACCCTGTTCCCAGGGTCATTCCTTACCCCGAACTCACGTTCAGAGGCCACAGAGTTCTCTGACAAACCTCGGCCTCCCTGCCTTCACCCTCCCCCCTGAAAAACGCCGTCAAACCTGAAAAATCACATTTCTTAAAACGCCAACCCCGTCCAGTTTGCTCAATTTAACCTTTCGGGGGGGTAATTCCAAATACTCATTGTAACTTTGCAATCAGTAAACCACTGCCACCGTAACACAATTTGCGAATTCACAGGCAGTAGAAACGGAAACCCAACAACAGGCAGCCTGACAGCGTATGGGATTAACGTCAATCTCCTCTGCACCCGACGGCAGTCGCCACAACATAATTACACAAATATGGCAAATACAAAGAAACAGGCAGTTTTCGGAGAATACTGCATCACAATGGAGGACAACGGATCTATCCGAGTGTACAAAACGTACAGCAACACCAAGGGTGCTCTGCGCGAAATAGCCGAGGAAGCAGGCTTCACATTCGATCCCGACTGGACAACCCGCCAATTCGGCACGAAACTCATCGACCACCTCAACTCATAAAAGCAAGCTGGGGGTCTGCACAGCCACGGCAAGCACTGGAACCCAACGGATTAACTTCAATCCTCAACAAGTGCCAGCAGTTGCCAGAATCAAAAATCAACCTCAAAAACTAATATCTATGGCTTATTCAAACGTAAAACGAACCGCCTCCGGCAAAATAGACAAACGCACCAAGGAGGGCAAGGAAATCGCAGCTCGCATGGCTAAAGCGCGTGCCGCAAAAGGGAGTCTCAAGAACCGCCTGAAACGGCTGTTCAAATAAGCCAGAGGCTATCCACGCAAACTGCGATTAAGCCAGCAGCGTCAACGTAGACACTGCTCAAAAAGCGAACAACCAACAAAAACTACAGACATGACAACATTCTATTTGAAGCACACAAAATCCGGCAAAGTGGACATGAGAACCAAAGCCGGCAAAGCATGGGCCGTACTAAAGAAAAACGCTGTCAAGGTTTCCAGAGACGGCAACACCGTATGGTCCAACTACAAGCGCACCAAGAGCGGAAAAATAGACAAACGCACCGCCGAGGGCAAGGCTCGTGCGATCCTGATGAAGTACGCCCGCAAGAAATAATGAAAGTTAGCGCACTCCCAAAATTTCAACACAAAAAACAACGACAAATGAAGACAAGCACAAACACCATAGCATCAATGCTCGCCGCTGCTATCTGGGCTGACGGCGTATGCGCAGAAGAGGAACTCATCGCAGCCAACGAAGTGGCTGAAGCGTTTGAACTCCCCGAAGAGGAATTCCAAGCAGCGCTCGACGCGGCTCTCAAGGAAGTTGAAAACATGGACGGCGAAAGCATAAACGCCTACCTGACAAAGAACGCCGCAGAAGTTGACACCGAGGAAATCGGCCATGTATACGAGGCAGTCATGCAGATTCTGCTGAGTGACGGAGTCCTCACAAACGGCGAGGCAAACAACCTCCTTGCTACCGCCGAAGCACTCGGCATCGACATCCCAACAGCAGTGCTGCTGCTCTGCGACATGGTGAAATCAGAACCGGAGCTGGAAATCTCATTTGAGGACAACATCGAGGACTGACAAGCCATGGTGAACAAAGTAAGAGTATACGGCAAGGCGCAAAACCGCACCGCGTTGGGCATCGTCCACGCATATATGGTGATGAACCCCGGTGCCACATTGGCAGACCTGCGCAAGGCCTTCCCTAACGACTTGTGTCCCGACAGAGGTGTGCCTGAGAGCTTCATGACCGTGCAAGACGCTGCCTCGTACAACGAGCGCATGAGCCTGTATTTCGCCAAGCCAGAGGAAACTCTCCGCACTGGAGACGGAAAGGAAGTGGCTTTGAGCCAGATATGGTCAAAGACAAGTTTCGATCGTATCGTCGCCCATGCGGCACAATACGGTATCGAAATCGCACAGTTTGACAAGACTAAAATCGGCGAAAAGGGAGGCTTCCGACTCGAATACCTGAACGGCTACACTCCCCCGACAGGCAAGAAGAAAGGCTTGGCATGGTGGATTTGGCTGTTGGCTGTAATAGTAATTGCAGGTATCGCAGCCGCCGTATACTACGCTACAAAATAATTCAACACAGCAAACATCAACCAATTGCGACAATGGCAGAACTGAAGATCGACGGCCGCATGAAAGTGAAGACTCTCAAGGCCAATTTCAAGAAAGAGTTCGGGGCAACGCTGCGTGTATACACCACTGGCAACTGCAAATCCCCAGCTGATGACGATGCCACTCTGGCATCCCTGATGAAAGGAGCCAAGGGCGGAGAGTGCAAGTTTGGCGCAAACCTGCGTGTCGGCAATTTCGAGAAGAAGGTGAGCGAACTGTACGGCATAGGCGTACAGGTGGCAAACCCCTCGAACACACGCCTTTGCAAAGACGACATCACCCTCGCCGCTGCCGGCAAGGAAGACTGACGACCCAGAACCAAAATGAAAGCAACACCGTATATGGGAGCGGTTAAGCTCCCATATATAAGGTTGTTATCTCACTGCATCTGCCACTACAAAATCAGAATACCAATGAGTAAAGAATCACTCAAACGACAGATAATATACCTACGAGGACAAATCGAGAAAGAACGCGAGTCCGCCAAACGAGACAATGCACACTATGCGTCAGCAATAAAGTCAGTCTCGTCTCCGACCGTGAAAGCACAATACCGACAGTCAAAGGTCAGTGCTTCCGAGCGGCACAAACGGAACATCGAGGGCTACAAACGCCAGATCGAGAACTGCAAAGACCAGCTCAAACGACTGAAATAGCATCGACGGCATGCCAGATGAGCCTTTCAAAAACTCAACTGGCATGCCCCTCAATATTGCACCACACTATATGGCGAAAGAAGAACGCGAGCCATTAAAGGTGAAACTGGCGCGAGCATTGGACGACAACCTGCACACGCGGCAGTGGCACAACATCGTTGACTATGTCATAGTGTCGATGATACTTCTTAGCACGCTCGAGATATTCCTCTCTACATTCACGCTAAGCAAGCCGTGGCAAACCGCCCTGCGCTGGATAGACTATGTCACGCTCGCGTTTTTCACCGTCGAGGTCAGCCTGCGCATCTGGGTAGCACCTGTAATCAACCCGAAATTCGCGGGTTTTAAGGGGCGTATACGCTACTGTTTCACCTTTTACGGGTTCATTGACTGGATTTCGACATATCCGTTCTTCCTGCAATGGTTCGTGCCGTTGCCATATTATGCGTTAAAGGCATTGCGCACGGCGCGTGTCATCAGGCTGTTCCGCATATCGCGCTACATGAAGTCGTTCCGGCTGCTGACTGGCGCTATCGGCGAGAAAAGGCACGAGCTGATTATCTCAATGCAGTTCCTGTTGATAATCACGCTCATACTCTCGTTGATGCTCTTTTTCTTCGAGCATGAGGCACAGCCGGAAGTCTATGACAACGGCTTCGTGTCGGTGCTGTGGGCATTCGCCCAGTATATCGGAGACCCGGGAGAATTTGCAGACACCCCGCCAGTCACGTTTTGGGGACGGGCAATCGCCTGTGTGGTCGGGCTGCTCGGCATAGCCATCGTGGCAGTGCCAGCCGGTATCATCGGAGCAGGATTTACCGAGGCTCTCGAAAGTGACAAACATGACGAGACGGTGGCCGCCGACGCGCACAAGCTGCGCAACTCCTTTGAACGCAAGCTCGACCGCCCGACAGGCTACCAGGTTATACGTCCGTTCCGCACTGTCGCCGACCTTATGGCAAGACACGGCATAAGCGAGGCCAACCTGACAGAAGCGGTCAACCACGGGCCGGGATTCAGGCTTATAAACCTTGCTTCCACCATTCCCGCCGAACAACACTCCCCGGACATCATAGCTGTTGAGCATTTCCCGCAAAACCGGCCTTACGGCTGCATGATAGACCGAGGCTCTAACGTGACAGTCATCTCGCCGTCAAGCCTTATTGACGCCGGCACAGGCAATTTCACCTTTTTCCTTGCGCTGATAGGGGGCTTCAACTACATAAGCCGCGAAATCGGCGAGCGTGAGCCGTACCGGTCTTTCTACCAGTACAACAACGAGGAGGACGTGGAACACCTGAAAGAGTACAACGACGACCTGCGCCGTCTGATGGATCGCGACCGCGCATGGGGCGTGACGATTCTCGTCTCAAGCGGCGCGCTCGAACCGGTATATGACACACAGATACATGTAAACATCGGCGGCAAGAAAGGTGAAACACGAATGGCCGGTGAAGACCTGTTCGTCAAGGACGAGCAGACATACACGCAGTTCTTCAATGAGCTGTGCGAGGCGATGTCCGAAAAATTCGGCATCCTCACTGACCACCAAAGGTGCTACGCGATGACCTCGCCCAAGCACTTTGTCCGAAAAATCGGGTTCAGGCCCGATGCCAACAACGTCGTCATACGCATCGAATGGGAAAAGCTGCTGTGGAACGGGCAACGGATGAAAATAGCGCAGACACTGGCGGACGCCATGTCACGCATCTTCGCCGGCAGGCCTCTGCCTGATGTCCCGGCTCTGAAAGAGAAACGCATCAGCTATGACGGCTACGATATATAATAACGACAAACCAACGAAACTCACAGACAATCATGAAAATACCAGGACTCTCATTCTCGTGGAAACGAGCTTTGGGCATCACCGCCGCCAAGCAACGGTTCGCACGCAAGACCGGCATCCCGACAACACGCCAAGGCCTCGAAAGGAAAATCGGCGGAATGGTACTCGGCGCACTGCTGGGCAAGCCTAAACGCAAACGCCGCAGATAACAAACAAGCCATGGCAACACTCTATATAGACAAAGCAACCACGGTCGCTGATTTGAAACGGCAGTTCCGCAATGCCGCGGGCGGCACACTCCGCGTCTACGACGGCGGTAGTCAAGCCGACACCAACAAAACGCTGATGTCGCTGGGCGCAACACCCGGAGAACTCAAGTTTCCTATGAGCTGCACCGTTGGCGAGTTCGAGAAATCAATGCGCGAAGAGCGCGACATGAAAGTCAAGGTCTTCACCGCTGATAACTGGGTAAAAGTGCTCGACGGTATCGCTTTGGCAAAAGTTGCAGAGCTGCCGAAACAGGCAACCCGCGAAAAGATGCAACAGTATGCATCAAGCCAGAACGACCTCGGCAGAACAGACAATGTCACCACGTACAGCCACCCCATGCCAGAACAGCCGGACACTGCCACGCAGCCGAGCTTGTTCGCGTCAATGGCAGAGGCCGACATACAAAAGTGGCTGGCATCTGCACGCCTGTTCTTCAACGAGAGGGACATGCAGGTAGACCTTGCAGTATGGCTCGCACAAACAGCCCATTACAACGAAGTCCGTACCGAGTATTACATTCCAAATGAAGAATTGAAGCCAGGAGGCTATGTGTGGGACAGCGAGATGCGTATTGACATCGCGCTGCGCAAGTTTGACGAATGGCTCATTATCGAACTGAAATACAAGACCGACGAAATCAGCGAAATCATCAGCCGCTTTGGCGAGCAGCTCGACGGCAAACATCTGATAGTCAAACATCAGGGAGCGCAAAACCTGTCAATGTATGATTTCTGGAAAGACGTGCGCCGCATCGAGATTGTCAAGCAGCGTTTCAACAGCGTAGTCGGAGGCATCGCCCTGTTCCTGACAAATGACAAATACTATCCGAAAGGGCCTAAAGAGGGCGTGTCCTGTTCAAAATTTTCGATGGCAGAAGGGACGCACGGCACAGACAAGCATTGGCAAGGCTCGGCAGATGCCAGCAACCCGAACTTCGATACACAGCGGCCTTACACGCTGCATTGGGCGCCAGCTGCAATAGAGGGTTATGACTTCAGCTATGTATTGCTGCACATCTGAGGCGGCAAGGTTGCACAAACAATATAAACGACACTATAAACAACAGATTATGGAAGAACAGAAAAACGAAGGGCCCGAACCGGGGGGGGAGAAGAACATTAATGACAAGATAGGGAAAGCAAAAGTATTCCTGAAAAAAGGCGCGACAACCGCCCACGGCGTACTCAAAACCGCAAAATCGTTTGGCGTGCCTGTCCCCAAAGCTGCCATAAGGATTAGCGGCATGGTCGCAAACAAAGTGCGTGTGTACGGAAAGTCGCAGAGCCGCGCCGCACTGGGTATAGCACACGCATACATGACAATGCACCCAGACGCTACGCTGGAAGACCTGCACTGCGCGTTCCCTGATGACATGCGCCTCGACAGCGATGCAGCCGAATTGTTCATTACAGCGCGGCAAGCCGCTGAATGCGACACATGCCAGTATTTCGCCAAGCCAGAGGAAATGCTCTGCACCGGTGACGGACAGACAGTGGCTGTATGCCAAGAGTGGTCAAGCGCGAGCTTCGACCGCCTCGTGTCTGTTGCGGCAAACTACGGCATCGAAGTAGCGAAAATCGGCGAAACCCCACCAACGGTGAGACCAGCTTCAGCCTCAAATACCTGAACGGGTATGTTCCGCCTGTAAAACAAAAGAAGAAACGCCGCAAGCGGTGGATGTGTCTCCTCGTCATAGCCCTGATTATTGCGTTCATCGCTATTGTGTTCTGACACAGCAGCCTCTCACACAGCCTTGTGGCAGCATCTGCCGAAATGATTGATTGTAAGTATATTGTGTAATCCGTTTTGCCTGAACCGGCAATGCGGGAGGCAGGGGCTGCCGCAGGGCTTCATGCAAGCGAGGGGGATATGCCGCCGGCATATCCCCCTCGTGTTCCGTGGCGGCGGGGAGGGTCAGTTCATCTGCTCCTTGCTCATGCGTCCGCTGTCGAATTTCCACGCTGAGGCCTCCTCCTTGCCGGCTATCTCGTTGAGCTTGGTGCGCAGCTCTGCCAGCAGCGAGAAGAATGTGCCGAGGTACATGCGCATCTGCTCCGTAGGCTCTGGAGCGTTGGCGGTTATAACCACGTCAAAGAGCAGAGAGAAGTTGTACTTGTCGGTGTTGTCCTCGTCGTCGTGCGCTATCTCCCATGTGAATTTCGGCCCCCAGTTGCTCGCCACCTCGTTGCATGCCGAGATTACGTTCGACAGCTTGGGGTCGTCGGGGGCTACGGAGAGTATGCCAGGCAGGACGAGCCGCTGCATGGGCGACTCCGTTGGGCCGCACGCCAGGAACGTGAAGCCCTGGAACTTGAACATCCACGTCCGCTCGTTCTCCTGTTTCGGGTCGGTGCCGAGGCTGTCGAGCACGGGGACGATGAGGTCGCGGTAATAGTCGTAGCCTTCGGGCAGCGGGTACTCCACGCCCATAACGACTGTGCGGCCAGGCTTGGGCTGCATCATGCGTTGGCGGCGGCGTTGCTTCACCACCTTGCGTATCGCCTCGTCCGCCCACGAATACCCGAGGGCGAGCGCGAAACCGAGCAGTATGTACAGTACAGTAGTCATCTGGAAAAGGGTTTATCAGGTGAATAAATATCTTCGTTTGTCGGACTGCAAAGTTACACATTTTGTGCCAAACCGCCAAACGGCTCTCGCAGCTCGGAAAAGCGGGCGTGAAAACATGCTGAACAACACCTTTGACGCAAGAATATGCACTTTCTGTGAAATATTCAGTCGATAAATTTGCAGTTTTGGCAGAAAAAGAGTACTTTTGCTCATTGCTAACACCAAAATCCTTTTTTATGAAAAGAATTTCTCTTCTGATCAGCGCCGGCCTGCTGTCGCTCGCGACACTGGCACAGGCAAAGAGTGTCCCCTACGCCTCGGACATGACCGACAGCGAATGGACGATTGTGAATGTCAACGAAGACGACAAAACTTGGGCAGTCGAGACCAGCAGCTTTACCGGCACGGGCTATGACAAGGGAGTCAAGTACGGCTACCACAGAACCAACGCCGCCAATGACTGGATCATCTCGCCCGCTGTCACCCTGACCGCCGGAACTGAGTACAAGATCAAGTTCTGGCACAAAGAGGGGTCCGGCAACTACAAGGAGAACTTCTCCCTTTATGCCTCTACCGGTGCCACTCCGGAAAGCCTTACCGCCGGCACGCTCATCGCAGACTACAACGAATCTTACACATCGAGCTGGACCAAGGATGTGTACATCTTCACCCCGACAGAGAGCGGAGACTATCATTTCGGCTTCTATGCCTATTCAGCGAAAGACCGCATGAGCATCTACCTGACAGGCTTCGAGGTCGCGTTCAATGCCTTCGCCCCTGCCTCCGTGTCTAACTTCACCGTGACTCCGGGCGCCAACCGCGCTCTTGAGGCAACCCTGGCGTGGACACTGCCAACGACAGACTCCGACGGCATTGCCTTCGGCGAAGGTGTCACTGTAAGCAATGTCTACATCTACCGCGACAACGCCCTTGTCCAGACTCTCGGCGGCGACGCTACCACATGGACAGACAACGCCGACAGCGGCCTGACCACGGGCAAGCACCTGTATGAGGTCGAGGTAGAAGCGAGCGGCGCGCGCAGCGCGCGTGCTTCGGTCAACTCGTCATACATAGGCCCGCTCGTTGCAAGCCCGATACCTTACGACGCCGGCATAGCGACCATGACCAAGGATGACTTCAGCACATTCTTCGTTGCCCTCAAGGGTGCTGCCGCAACAATCTCAGACAGCTACAACTGGAGCCTGTACACGAGTTCATACGGCTCCACCGCTTCATATATCAAGCTGGGCGGCGCATACGACAAGGTGTTTGACAACTGGCTGATACTGCCGCCGATGGTGTTTGACACCGCCGGCAAATACGTCATCACCACCAGCATGGCGTATGCCGACAGCAACGAGTCTGTATTCGACCTGTACCTCGGCACAGGGTCGACCATAGAAAGCTACACCGATGCCAACAAGGTCGGCACATACCCGACTGTCGGCTACTCGCAGAAGGAATACAAGCTGTACTTCGAAGTCACTGAACCGGGCACTTACAACCTGGCAATCCACGCCTCTGGCAACACAAAGTCCAGCGACTTCAAGATCTACACCATGACCGTGGACCATGCAGTGTCAAAGCCGCAGCCTGTGACCAACCTCACAGCAACTCTCGGCGAAGGCAACACTGTCAACCTCAAATGGACCAACCCGACAGAAGACAACACAGGCGAAACACTGACAGCCGACCTCAGCAGGGTTGAGATATGGGTTGACGGCACACGCGAAACCACCCTCTACGGCGGATTTTACTGCGCACCGGGCATCAACACGTGGGAATCTATGGAAATCGAGGGCGCAGGCGTGCATGAGATTACCGTAGTGCCTTACATCGACGCAAACGCTTGCGAGAACCCCGCTTCTGTCTACACTCCGTGGATGGGCGACCCGACACAGGTGCTCCCCTACTCCTGCGACTTCTCCGACAGCAAGCTGCACTCTCTCTGGACAGTCAAGCCGAAAGCTGAGGGCGAGGCCACATGGACAGTCTCCACTTCAGGCGCGACACTCGCCACACCGACTGGCGAAGACGATTACGTCACTCTCAACGATGTGCTGATGACAGCGCCGTTCGACCTCACCGAGGGATACTACAAGGTGACCGCAAGTGTCAAGGGCGGCTCAAGCAAATACCCGCTGTACTTCGGCCTCGTGGCTAACGATGACGCCAACTATGAGGTCATCAACCGGCAGAAGCTCGAGATGACCGGCTATGTGATGAACAACAAGGACCTGTACATCCCCGTCACCACAGCCGGCAAGTACAAGTTTGCAGTCCTCGCCAACGAGGCTATCGGCAAGTGCAACGACATTGTCCTTACCAAGATTGCCATCGCCGAGCAGCCCGTCATCCCCGCTGCAGCGACAAGCCTCAGCGTAGAGCCTGCCAGCGACCTCTCGCTTCAGGCCACCATCTACTGGATCAACCCGACGACATGCAACATCCCCGACCTGACACCGGCTATTACCAAGGCTGAAATACTCCGCAACGGCGAGCTTGTCGCCACTGTCACCGAGGACATCGTAGCCGGCAGCTCTACCGAATACATTGACACTGAAGTCCCCTCACCGGGCGTGTACACATACACAGTCAAGCTGTACAACGGCGAGAACACCCTGGCTTCCGGCCACGCAGAGGTTGCAAGCCCCTGGATCGGCGGTGGCCTCGACGTGCCCTACGAGCCTGAGAACTTCAACGACTGGACGGCATTCAACAAAGCCACGAGCGGCGCAAAGGGCTGGGGCACCGGCTCTGACAACGCTTACATGGCATCATACTCCAAAATCCCCGACGCATGGCTCATATCACCGCCTATTCTCACTGAAACAGGCAAGAAGTACATCCTCGAGGTCCGTCCGTACAACTTCAGCAGCAACGACCCCTACACAGTGGATGTTTACCTCGGCACAGAGGCAGATCCTGAACTTATGTTCTTCAACCTCGGCTCTATAACCTGCGAGACGCCGAAGAGCTCAGCAGAGGCCGTTCAGTTCAAGCTGACAGCAGTAGAGCCGGGCGCAATGCAGTCTGACGGCGACGCGACAACCGACGAGAACGAGCGCATCGAGTTCCCCGCCGGAAACATCGCAGCCGGCTTCCATGCCACGACAACAGGCGAAGGCTACATCTGCGACTTCCGCTTCATCCTCGACCCGGAGACTGGTGTTGACGAGGCGGCAGCAGACGGCGGCATGACCCTCATGGGCAATGCAGTCCTCATCCCTGCCGGCGCTCGCGACATCACGCTCGCCACTGCAGCCGGACAGGCTATACGCCACTATGAGGCAACAGACAGCGTAGACCTGTCGCAGCTCGCAGCCGGCGTATACATCGTCAGCGGCAACCTCGACGGCCGCCGCATCGCCCTCAAGGTGGTGAAGTAATCCCGACAACCTCCCATAACGACGAGAGGGTGCGCAGACGGCGCACCCTCTTTTTGTTGCCGGTGCATATAAATATGTGTAGCAAAGAAACGGGCGGCGTTTTGGTCAGTCGTGGAATTTTTGTAATTTTGCGCCGAATTTCAACCGGCAGCCCCGGCAAGGGGGAACTGGCTCGCCGCCCCCCCACATCGGTATGCCTAACAGTTATTTATGAAAAATCTGGTCATAGTAGAGTCTCCCAACAAAATAAAGAAGCTTGGGGAAATTCTCGGCAAGGACTATACAGTGATGTCGAGCTACGGACATATCCGCGATCTGCGCAAGAAAGATTTCAGCATAGATGTTGACCACGACTTCGCGCCGCAGTATGAGATACCGGCAGACAAGAAAGAGCTCGTGCGGAAGCTGAAAGATGCAGCCTCTTCTGCCGACATGGTGTGGCTCGCGGCCGATGATGACCGCGAGGGAGAGGCCATCGCCTGGCATCTGTATGAGGTGCTTGGTCTGACTCCTGAAAACTCGCGACGCATTGTATTTCATGAGATTACCCCGCCGGCAGTACTGGAGTCCATCAAAAATCCGCGCGGCATCAACTTCGACCGAGTCAACGCTCAGCAGGCACGCCGCGTGATAGACCGCATGGTGGGATTTGAGCTAAGCCCTGTCCTGTGGCGCAAGATCAAGCCGGCTCTCTCCGCCGGGCGTGTGCAGAGCGTGGCTGTAAGGCTGGTATGCGAGCGCGAGAAGGAGGTGCTCGCGTTCAAGCCCGAGCCGTTCTACCGCGTCAACGCCGTGTTTGCCGATCCGCGCAGCGGCGCGGAAATGCGAGGCGAGCTGAACCGCCGCCTCGACAACAAAGACGAGGCCCGCGCTTTGCTGTCACATTGCGCCCCGCTCACACAGTATACTGTGACGAGCGTGGTGACCAAGCCGTTGAAACGCTCACCCGCGGCTCCATTCACGACTTCGACCCTGCAGCAGGAGGCTTCGCGCCGCCTCGGCATGTCGGTGGTGCAGGTCATGTCGGTGGCGCAGAAGCTGTATGAGGCAGGACACATCACATACATGCGTACCGACTCGCTCAACCTCTCCGAGCTCGCGCTCAAGGACATCGCCAAGACCATAACATCGTCGTGGGGCGACAAATACCTGCACACACGCCGTTACCACACCAAGTCGAAGGGTGCGCAGGAAGCTCACGAGGCCATACGCCCCACATACATCGCCAAGGAGACCGTCAGCGGCACACAGGCCGAGAACCGCCTCTACGACCTGATACGCAAACGCACCCTCGCCTCGCAGATGGAAGACGCGGCCTTTGAGAAGACAAACGTGACCGTAAGCATCGACGGTCGCCAGGAGGAGTTTGACCTCGAGGGAAAAGTGACAATGTTCGACGGCTTTCTGAAGGTATATGCAGCCAGTGACAACACAAAAAACACGGTGCTGCCGCCGCTCGCGCAGGGCGACACACTCGCCCCTATGGAGATGACTGCCACACAGCGGTTCACACAGGCTCCGGCACGGTATTCCGAGTCATCACTGGTCGATAAGATGGAAGAACTTGGCATCGGCCGCCCGTCTACATACGCCAATATCATTTCGACTATCCAGACACGCGGCTATGTAGAGCGCGGCTCAAAGGACGGAACGCCACGCTCATACGAGGTGCTGACGCTCACTCCCCCCTCTGCCGAAATCTCAGAGCAGACACTCTCCGAAAACTTCGGCAGCGACAAGGGCAAGCTCGTGCCTACCGACGTGGGCATGGTGGTCAACGACTTCCTCACGGTGTATTTCCCAGACATCCTCGACTACAATTTCACAGCGCGTGTCGAGGAGAAGTTTGACGAAATCTCCCAAGGCAAGCTGGGCTGGCAAAACGAGCTGAAAGACTTCTACTCCAGCTTTCACCCTGACATCGAGAAGATAAACACCTTGCGCATGGAGCGCAAGGTGGGCGAGCGACGCCTGGGCATCGATCCGAAGAGCGGCCGCCCGGTATCGGTCAAGATAGGCCGCTACGGCCCGATGGTGCAGATTGGCGAAACTGGCGACGAGGAGAAGCCGCTGTTTGCCGGCATGCTGAAGGGGCAGAGCATGCAGACTATCACGCTCGAGGAGGCGTTGAAGCTGTTCGAGCTGCCGCGCACTCTCGGCGAATTTGAGGGCAAAACCGTCACCGCTGCCATCGGCCGCTTCGGCCCGTATGTGCGCCATGACAAGGCCTTCGTCTCAATTCCCAAGGAGCTGACCCCGCAGGGCATCACCCTCGAAGAGGCCATAAAACTCATCGAAGACAAGCGCGAGGCTGACAACAACAAGCATATCAAGTCGTTTGACGAACTCCCTGGCGTGGAGGTGCTGAACGGCCGCTTCGGCCCGTACATCGCATACCGCAAAGAGGGAGCCAAGAAGGCTGTCAACTACAAGATACCCAAAGGACAGGATGCCGCCGCGCTCACTGTGGAAGAGGTTCAGGCTATCATGAAGGCACAGGATGAAGCCCCGGCACGTCCGCGCCGCCGTGCCGCCGCTGCTGCCTCCAAAACCGCGACTAAGACGACAAAGACAACCAAGTCAACAAAGACCTCCAAGAAAGCATAACCGTTACTGCCTGGGCAGGGAAGAATCGCACGCTTATTCTGCCGCAAACGGCACAAAATACCCATTCGCGGCAGAATAAACTATGGTTTATTTTGCCGCAAACGCTTTTTTACGCACCATTGTCCATGCCGAGGAAGCGGGCGGCGTTGGCTGCCGCCATCGGGGTCATGTCCTCGCTGCGCACGGCAGAAAGCGACGCTATGACAGTTTCGATGCCAGTGTCTGCATTATCAGTCTCGGCAAGGATGTATTCCTGCGGCATGGCTCTGACTGTCTGCTCGTTGAAGTCCACACCGAAACTCAGGTAAATGCCATGGCGTGTGAACATTTCAGCCACTGACGGTTTCCCGCGGAAACCGTGAATGCACCACGGCATGGCCAGCGCTAAGTCGCGGCGCAGCCCGAGGATGATGTCGTGAGCCTTCACATCGTGGATTATCAGCGGCTTGCGCAGCCGTTCCGACAGCTCAACATGACGGCGCAGCGTCAGCAGCTGGCGGAACATCGCGCCGCCGCGCAGCTTGTCTATGCCAGCCTCGCCAACAGCGACGACCTGCGGCATTTCCGCCACGGCGGTTAGCATCTCCCACGCCGCGTCGGGTATGTCCGCCGCCGTATCCCAAGGATGTATCCCCACGGAATACGCTATGCCTTCCGGCAGAACCACCTCTGACGGGTCTTGATGCTGCGAGGCGAGCTGCACAGCCGACAGCGACACGACGCTCTGCCTCCGCTCGTGATGTGTATGAATGTCAAGTATCTGCATAATAAAATAACCGCAATCTCAACTCCTATATTATATGAGAACCGCAATCTCAACTGCAATTACAAAAGCAGGCGCATCATCTCTTTGGAACCCAATGCCTTAAAAATGCTCTTTCCAAAGAGCATTTTTATCCCATTTTTGCTCTTTAGAAAGAATAATTCTCGCACAACGTTGACTATCAGCGGAATACAACCCTCAAAATTTCCGTCAAAGTGCGGACATGGCGTTAGGCAAATGTAGGGACGCACCCTGAGTGCGTCCGGGGACGGAATGTGCCTACATTGACCGCACATTTCGGAAATCACGAATACACCGAACCCGGTCTCAACAAAAAGGGACACGCCAACTGGCATGTCCCTTTTACGGTCATTTGCCGGCTATGCCGGTATGAGTGTTTCAGCCTTTGAGCACACCGAGCTTCTTGCCCACCTTGATGAATGCGGCAATGGCGCGGTCGAGCTGCTCGCGGTTGTGTCCGGCAGAGAGCTGAACGCGGATGCGGGCCTGTCCCTTCGGCACAACGGGATAGTAGAAGCCCGTCACATAGATGCCCTCGTTCTGCATCTCGGCAGCGAAGTCCTGCGACAGCTTGGCGTCGTAGAGCATCACGGCGCAGATAGCGGACTGAGTCGGCTTGATGTCGAAGCCGGCAGCGAGCATCTTGTCGCGGAAATAGGTCACGTTGTCCATCAGGCGGGTGTGCAGGTCATCGCTCTCGCCGAGCATCTTGAACATCTCGATGCTTGCGCCGACGATAGAGGGTGCCACAGAGTTGGAGAACAGGTAGGGGCGCGAACGCTGGCGGAGCATGTCGATTATCTCCTTCGGGCCGGTAGTGAAGCCGCCCATCGCGCCGCCGAATGACTTGCCGAGCGTGCCGGTGAAAATGTCAATCTTGCCGTAGCAGTTGAACTGCTCAGCCACACCGTGTCCGGTCGGGCCTACGACACCTGCAGAGTGGCTCTCGTCCACCATTACAAGCGCGTCATACTTCTCTGCCAGCTCGCAGATCTTGTCCATCGGGGCGACGTTGCCGTCCATTGAGAACACGCCGTCGGTAGCGATGATGCGGAAGCGGCAGTCCTGTGCCTCCTTCAGGCAACGCTCCAGGTCGGCCATGTCGGCATTGGCATAGCGCAGACGCTTTGCCTTGCACAGACGCACGCCGTCGATGATAGAGGCATGGTTCAGCGCGTCAGAGATGATAGCGTCCTCCGGGCCGAACAACGGCTCGAACAGGCCGCCGTTGGCGTCGAAGCAAGCGGCATACAATATGGTGTCCTCGGTGTGGAAATAGTCAGAAATGGCGCGTTCCAGCTCCTTGTGCATATCCTGTGTGCCGCAGATGAAACGAACCGACGACATGCCGTAGCCGCGACGGTCCATAGCCTTCTTGGCAGCATCGATAAGACGCTGGTTGTCAGAAAGTCCGAGATAGTTGTTGGCGCAGAAGTTGAGCACTTCGCCCTTGGTGTTCTCCACGGCGATGCCAGCACGCTGCGGGGTGGTGATGATACGCTCGTTCTTGTACAATCCTGCATCCTTGATGTCTTGCAGCTCCTTGGTAAGGTAGCTCTTGAAATTCTTATACATGATATTCGTTTTACAAGGTTGATTTTCCACCCCAAAATTAGTCATTTTTCCGCACATCGGCACACCCGCAGCCGATTTTTCTGCCGCCCCGCAATGCCGCGACACCCCCAATCGACCCGGAAAATGCGGAAAACCGC
>CAKUKR010000050.1 GCA_934663645.1 uncultured Muribaculaceae bacterium
GACATGGAAAAGCGGCTCGCTGAAAAGGATAAGGAGGCTGCCCAAGTGGCAGCCCGGCTCGAAATGAAGATCAGCGAGCTGACAGGCATTATCGACAACCATAAAAAGGACAAGGAAGCGTACCAGGCTGAATTAGAGGCTGAAAACCTGCTCAAGATACAGAAGATTGAAGCCGCCCGTGACAAGGAAGTGCAGTCGCTGAAATACCAGCTTAGGGACGAGGACGCGAAGCACCGCCTCGAGCTGGAACAGCAGAAAGGCAGCATAAGCGACGAGCTCAACCAGCGCGACATAACAATCAGCGAACTGCGTGCCACGCTCGAGACACAGAAGGCAGCGACCGAAGTCAAGGTCAAGGAAATGGCAGAGCGTTATGAGGTGCAGCTGCGCGAGCGGCAGGACGAAATAAAGCAGTTGCGCGACTTCAAGACACGTCTCTCGACAAAAATGGTCGGCGAGTCGCTCGAGCAGCATTGCCTGACCACATTCCAGAACGCCCAGTCGATGGGAGCATTCCCCACCGCCGTCTTCCAAAAGGACAACGACGCGCGAGAGGGGTCGAAGGGCGATTTCATCTTCCGCGACACGGTCAACGGCAAAGAGTATATGTCTATCATGTTTGAGATGAAGAACGAGATGGACACTACCACCACCAAGCACCGGAACGAGGATTTCCTCGACAAGCTGGACAAAGACCGCAAGCAGAAGAATTGTGAATATGCAGTGCTGGTGTCTATGCTGGAGATGGACAACGAGCTGTACAACAACGGCATCGTAGACATGAAATTCAAGGGCTATGAAAAAATGTACGTGATACGCCCGCAGTTCCTCATACCTCTTGTGCGCATACTGAGCGAGTCTTCGCGCAAAAGCCTCCGCGAAATGGAGCAGCTGCGCAGCGAGCTGCAGACACTGCGCGACCAGCAGACGGACGTGACGAAATTTGAGGAGAAACTCGACAAATTCAAGTCAGCCTTCAACAGCAACCTCGCCGGTGCAACGAAGAAATACAAGTCGGCCATCGAAGGCATCGACAAGGCCATTGAGGGGCTGGAAAAACAAATCAAATTGCTTCGCGATGTCAAGTCAAACTTCGAGGGCTCGGAGCAAAAGCTCCTGAAAGCCGGTGAACAAATCGACGAAGACCTGACTATCAAGAAATTGACGCACGGCAACCCGGCAATGCGCCAACGCATAATAGATGCACGCCAGTCGAGCAGCAACGAGGACGAGGGCAATGACTGACAAAATACGACAAGATCCAGCCAGAGGCGTGCCGCCGATACCGCAATATGCCGCGCAGTGGCAGGAGGCCGTAAGCCGCTGGCGCGGGAAAGGCTGGACAGTGACACGCGGCGATTTCACAACCGAAGTGACAGACATAACTCGCGACGGCTGCCCGTGCCGCATCGGCATAGGGTATTACGACAAGCGGTTCTACCTGCTCGCCGCATACGACGAGGACACGGCTTTCGCACGCTCGCTGCGGCAAGACCTCGGCGGCAAGACCAACTACTGGACTTGGTGGAACTACCTGCCAGACCCGTATCGCGACATGCCCTTCGGCAAGTTTAACGGCACGCTGCTGTCTGACGACCGTTTCCAGCAGTATGTCACTGTGCTTGTGGAGCATATACAGGGTGCGGCGTTGCGTCATCACCGCACGTTCACACGCATCAGCGGCGTTGAGCTGCCGCCGGGCTGGACTTGCTGTGTGCTGCATTATGACACAGCCGTGTGCGAACTGAAGGGAAGTGACGGCAACTGGCTATGCCGGCTGGAGGCCGCGCCGCTATCCAGTGACGAAACTGCGGCTCTGGACTTGGCACTGCCACGCCGCGCCGGGTGCATTGACGTGATTAAGTCGTTGCTGGGGCAGCTGGGCAGGCTGGACCTTGCCGCCGATATAGACCGGAGTCGCTGCCGCGTGACAGTGAGAGAGATACAGGCGTGCACAGATGATGCTCGCGAGGCGTTGTCTGCGTGGATGCAAATGCTTTCAGGAGTGATGAAAGAATAAATTTCAGAGCAGCGGCAGCAGAGCCTCGACAGTCGCGTCTATCTGGCGGCGGTCTTCGAGCTGCTCGCCGGGGTGCGTGACATGGGCGCGGGTGTAGTACGGCAGCCGCCGGGCTATGCCCGCTGCCACTTCGTCATGAAGCTGCGAGGGGTCTTTGCCTGCCATAAGCGGGCGGCGCGAGCGGTTGCGCGTGAGCCGCTCCACTATCCTGTCGACCGAAGTGTCAAGGTAAATGACCGTTCCTCGCGAGAGCATGAAGTCCATGTTGCCGTGGAAACAGGGCGTGCCGCCTCCGCAGGCTATCACCACGTCCTGCATCTCTCCCACCTCGGCAAGCATCGCGTGTTCGGCACTGCGGAAAGCCTCCTCGCCGTCCGTGGCGAAAATCTGCGAAATCGAGCGGCGGAAACGCTGCTCGATGTAGAAGTCCAAGTCGATGAACTCCCTGCCGAGCCGTCTGGCGAGGGCCCGTCCGAGCGTGGTCTTGCCGCACGCCATATAGCCTATTATGAATACCGGTGGGTGAATTTCCATAGCCAGCAGGGGGTCAAATGTCGTCGGGGAGCTGCAGCAGCCAGTCCTCGTCTTCCGTTGCGGCTGCCGCGGCGACATCAGCAGTGCCATGGGCGGCATCTTGCTGCGCCGCCGTCTCGTGTTTCCGCGCCGTAGCGGTGTTGCCTGTGACGTTCATGTCGATAGGCGCGGGGGAATCCTCGAAGTCGGGGACAGCCAGCCGTTTGAGAGCCTTGCGGGTGTCAGCGAGTTCCTTTTTCAGCGCGTTGATGCGGCGTTCATACTGCTGCCGCTCTGCGCCGAACTTCGCGATTTCGCTGCGCATCTCCTCGATGCGTCCGCGGTCGATGCTCTCGTTTTCGAGGCGGCTGTTCATGTCGGCGGCCTGCCGCTCCATATCATCGATGGTCTCGTGGAGGGTTCGCAGCTGGCGCGCCTGAATGAGAGCCGTCTCGCGCTGCGTCATCACCGTGCACTGCATCGACTGCAGCTCGGTGTCGCGCCGGACTGTCTCCTCCTCCATTTCGCTGATTTGCCGCGTCATATCAGCTATCTCGCGGGCGGCGGCACGCGGGGCAAACAGGCATCGCAACCATGAGCGTGACATTTCGGACAGTTTTGCGGGCGAGGGTTATGCCGGCACTGGCACAACCCTCGCCGTAATATCATTTCTGCTTCTTGAGGAACGCCTCAAAAGCGCCGGTCATAGAGGGGTTTTCGGGCGTAGGCGCTTTGATTTCGACCGTCAGGCCGGCATCTTCGGCAGCCTTGTTGGTGGCTGCGCCGAAACAGCCTATCACCACATTCTTGTAGCTCTCCTTGAAGTCCGGGAAGTTCTTCATCAGCGAGTCGATGCCGGCTGGCGAGAAGAAGAGCAGCGCGTCATAGTCAAAGGGTTCGTCAGGAGCGAAGTCGTTGCTGACAGTGCGGTACATGACGGCTTTGGTAAAGTTGATTTTTATGCCGTCGAGGGCGTTGTCATCGTTGTGCACATCAGAGATGGGGAACAGGAAGTTCTCCTTGTGGTGCTTGGTGAGGGCGGCCTTGAGCTGGGGGTCGGTGAGCTTGCCGGACGCGCCGAAGAAAATCTTGCGCTTGCGGTATACGATGTATTTCTGGAGGTAAAGCGCGATAGCCTCAGTGGTGCAGAAATACTTCATCGTGTCGGGGATTTTCACACGTGTCTCCTCACAGAGGCGGAAGAAGTTGTCTACGGCATGGCGGGCAGTGAAGATGACTGCCGTGAAATCGGCAAGGTTGATTTTGGACTGCCTGAACTCCTTGGACGACAGGCCTTCAACTTTAATGAAGGGTCGGAAAACCAACTCGAGTCCGTATCGCTGTGCGATATCGTAATAAGGCGACTTTTCGGATGTCGGCTTAGGCTGTGAAACCAGTACTTTCTTTATCTTCATCATATCTAATTAAGCGGCATAGCCTCGATGCGCTGGCGAGCCGTCGAGGCTGTCAGGCGGCGAAGGTCAACGCTGCAGAATAGGTCAATACCAACGGTAATATTTCCAGAGTGCAAAGGTAGTACAAAAAATGCACCCAAGACGAAACCCGGGCGAAAAAAATGCGGTACGACTTGGATATGAATATCAATTTTATGACCGCAAGCAGGGCCAAGGCGGATATCGACAGCCCTCTGGCGGCATTAGGATAGAACAGGGCGACGAGTGCCGGCAACAGCATAGTGAGGCCCAGCAACGCCTGCGAGGCGAGGAAGCCGCGCACCCATATCCGCGCATGGGCGGTGTCTGAAAACACCGTCGCCACTATCCAGTAGACCGCCGGCATGACAAGGCAGTATGCTGCCACGGCTGCGATGCATACCCAGGCGCTGGCTGCAAATGTGGCTGCGGTGACGGCAATGCCGTTGAACGACGTGACAGCTACAAACAGTACAAGCCCCATGGTGATGGCACACAGCACATTGAGCATGAACATGAACGAGGTCTCCTTGGCGGTGTCGTCAAAGGCGTTGCCGCGTGCGCGGGTATTGGTCAGGTCATTAAACATCATCTTGATGTACCTGACATTGCTCTTGTAGCGGGCGAAGACCACTCCTACTACCATCAGGACGGCAAAGAGCAGCCACGAGCCGGCTGTCTGCCCGTCAGCACGCAGCGGCGCGTCGATGCCTTCGGGCTGCCGTTGCATCACCACCGGCGTGAGCGTCTCGCCGGCAGGGATGGTGTCCGTGGCGGTGTCAACGGCAGTGTCGGCAGCGTGCGTGCTGTCGAGCATCGTGTCCTGCATATTTGCGGCGGCGGTTCTCATTGGTATCCTTGCGTTGATGCCCCGTTACAGCCATCCGTTGTCGCGGTACCACGCCACGGCGCGGGCTATCCCCTCGGCAAGCGGCACACGCGGCGTGAAGCCGAAGTCGCGGCGTGCCTTGCTGATGTCGGCGCGCCAGTTGCGCTGGCGCATGATGCGGTATTTGTCGCGGTTGAGCGTGGAGGGCTTCATCCGCGCCACGCCCCATTTCTCGGCTATCGCGGAGACGGCTTTCACTACCGCCAGCGGCAGCCTGACTGACAGCACAAACCGCTTGCCGAGAGCCTTGGCGCATAGGGTGCGGAACTCTTTCTGCGAATAGCTGCGCTCCTCGGCGATGATGTAGGTGTTGCCCGCAGGCGCATTCTCGAGAGCGTCATACATCGCCGCCGTCAGGTCGGTGACATAGATGAACGACAGCATCTGCCGGCGGTAGCCCACCGAGAAGTCGAAGCCGCTCTTGACGGACTTGAACATCAGGAAATAGTCGCGGTCACGCGGGCCGTAGATGCCTGTGGCACGGAATATGACTGAGGGTATGCCGCTCTCTGCGAGCCACATCTCGGCTTTCAGCTTCGAGGTGCCGTAACGGGTGTCCGGCACGGGTATCTGCTCGGGTGTGAACGGCGTGTAGTCCTTCTCGTTGCGAGGCCCCATGACCGACAGGCTGCTCATGTACAGCATCTTGTCTGGCATGATGCCGACCTGGAGGAGCGCAGTTGTGAAGTTGCGCAGGTACTCGTAGTTTATCTTGTTGAAGTCAGCGAAATTGATGCACTTGGTCGCGCCGAGGTTGTAGATGATGTAGTCCCATTTCTCTCCCGGCGGCAATGCCGTCTCGAGCTGCCGCGACAGCGTGCCCGTGTCGTCGCAGGAGAGTGTGACGAACCTTATCCGCTCGTCAGTGAGGTATTCACGCGAGGTGGTCTCTCGCACGCCGGCCCACACCTCGTAGCCGCGCTTCAGCCCCTCGTCGACGGCAAAGCCGCCGACGAAGCCTCCTGCGCCCACAACGAGCACACGGCGGCGCGGAGTGTCATTTGATGATGTCAAACTCATATCCTTGTTCTTTGAGCCATTCTATGCTTTGGGGCAACGCCTCTTGCAGCCTGGGCCAGCTCTTCAGCGAGTCGTGGAAGACGATGATTGACCCCGGTCGGGCATACCTCTTCACGTTTTCGACCACCTGGCGCGGCGTGAGCCGCTTGCTGTAGTCGCGTGTCACCAGGTCGTACATTACCAGGTTGAAACGGTTCTTGAGAGCCGCCACCTGCGCCCAGCGCAGCCAGCCGTGCGGCGGGCGGAAGATGTGCGCCCCTATCAGGGCGTTTGCCTCCAGCACGTCGGCAAGGTAGCGGCGCGTGGTCGTAGAGGAGCCTTGCAGGTGGTGCATCGTGTGGTTGCCCACGGCATGGCCGCGCTCGCGCACCATGCGGTACACCTCCGGGTGCTTGCGCACATTGTCGCCCACCATGAAAAACGTCGCCTTGATGCCGTAGCGGTCGAGCGTGTCGAGCACCCAGGGCGTGACTTCGGGTATCGGCCCGTCGTCAAACGTGAGGAACACCCGCCTGCGCTCCCCGTGTATGCGGAACACCGCTTCCGGGAAACAAAGGCGGAAAAGGAGCGGCGGGCGTTCTATCAGCATCTGTTACTTCTTCTCGGTCTGCTCCGGGTGGTTGCGGCGGTACTCGTCGCTGAGACGCTTGGACCGCTTCATGTCTACACGCTTGAACTGCTCGTTTTCCTCAACGGACTTCATGTCCATGCCCGAAGCACGCAGGTAGTCCACCAGGTCGTAGAACATGGAGTCGATGCCTTTCTCCTCGGCAGAGGCATTGGCATACTCCTGCGGCGAATGCGAAGCCATCACATTGACCACCTCGGCATACTTGAGCACTTCGGCTGCCACGTCCACGTCGCTTACGCCACTGCCGGCTGCCGACGCGCTGTCGCTGCGGAGATACTTATCGTAGTTCTTGCGCATCTCCTCGACATTGATGCCGAGCGACTTGACGTATGCCTCGATGCTCTTGTTGCCGCTGTACGTCTCATACAGCTCGATGAGGCGGTAGTACTGGTACGGTATCAACGTGGCCTCAATCGAAAGCGAGGGATTGATGAACATCGACGACACATACTGGTTGTATTTGACATACTGCGCGTAATTGGCCATGATGCCTTTGAGCAGTTCCAGTCCCTTCTGTGTCAGTGCTTTGTTGTTCAGACGGTCGCTCGCGCCCAGTTCACAATAGAGCTGTGCACGTAGCATGGCGTTGCTCAAGGCGAAAGGCATGGTAGTGTCGCGCAGGCGGCTGTCCATAAGCTGCATCACGTTGAGCGCCTTCCTGTATTCTGCGGCCGCGCCAGCCGCGTCGCCGGCTTTGCGCTTGCCGTTGCCCTGATAGATGAGTTCCTGCGCCAGGTCGAGCATCGAGCCTCGCATGGTGGTGAGCATACGCCCTGCTGTCTCGTCGAAATACGGTACGTGCGAAGTGACCGGGTCTGCGTCTGCGCCGCCCCAGCGGTATTTTTTCGTTACCACGTCGTATGCACGGTCGGCACGCGGAGCCATGCCCTCCTGAATAGTCGGCACGAGCTGGTGTGCCATGCCGGTAGAGCGGAGGTAAGGTGTCATGGACAGGTGGTATTCCGGGCCGACGGTGCAAGCCCAGTAAATGGGGCGTTCCCAGCCGTTGGCGGCATTGGTGGCGATGATGTCAATCATAAGCAGCTCACCCAACGATGCGTAGCCCTTGGACTTGACGTTCTGTGCATTTGCCAAATCGATAATGATAGCGTCCTGAATAGCTGCGGTGTCCTGCGGGGCGACGAGTCCGCGCTTGATGACAGCCTCCTTGTCAACAGGTATGTACAGGTACCGGGCATCGATGAGGGGATAGCCGTACCTTTCGCGCCCCTCACCGGCATATACACGTTTCAGCGCACCTAGCGCCTCCATCGGCTCGCCGCTGCCTAACGCAAATGTCGCCTCCAAGCGTCCGTAGGCATAGTCCTGCGGGCGGGCGGTGTACTTCACCGGCGGCGCGGTATAGGACTGCATGCGCTGCTGGTCGGCATACCATTCGGAATTGAGGTACGACAGGTTGATTATCTTGACATCGGGACGCACGCCCTCAACCTCCTGGGCATACCACAGGGGGAACGTGTCGTTGTCGCCGTTGCAGAATATTATCGCGTTAGGCTCGAGGCTCTCGAGGTAGTTCGCGCCGAAGTCGCGGGCGGCGTACCGTCCGGAGCGGTCATGGTCGTCCCAAGTCTGGCTCACCATCTGCAGCGGTATGCAGATGCCCAGCACACACGCAACGGCGGCGCAAAAGACAGATGTCTTCCACTCGCCCTTCGGCTCGTCTACCAGCGAGGGCAGCTGCTCCGGCTCTTCACCGCGAGCGGCGGGGCGGGCAGCGGCGGCTGTATCGCCTGTGTCGGATGCGGCGGCAGCGTCGATTGCCTTGCCCTTGGAGCTGGCGTTCTTGCGAGCCCACACGAGTATGCGCCACAGTCCGGCGACACCCATGCCTATCCAGATGGCAAAAGCGTAGAACGAGCCGGCAAAGGCGTAGTCGCGCTCACGAGGCTGCCCGGGCGGCTGGTTCAGGTACAGGACAATGGCGATGCCCGTCATGAAGAACAGGAAGAAGACCACCCAGAACTGCTCGATGCCGCGCTTGCCGGCAAACGCCTGCCACAACAGTCCGATGATGCCCAGCAACAGCGGGAGCATATAGTAGACGTTGTGCCCCTTGTTGTTCTTGCCCAGGTCGTCCGGCAAGTACGACTGGTCGCCCAGACGCGGATTGTCGATAAAGGGTATGCCCGAAATCCAGTTGCCGAGGTCAAGCTCGCCGTGCTGGTTGAGCAAGTCATTCTGACGGCCAGCGAAGTTCCACATGAAATATCGCATGTACATGTGGTTGAGCTGGTAGTTGAAGAAGTAGGAGAAGTTCTGGCCGTATGTCGGGCGGTAAGCCGTCTTGACAGGATATGTCGGCATGCCATAGTCGGTGACAAACGGCTGCTGGCGCGTGTCGAGTTCAGGCACAGCCTCGCCCGTTTCCTTGTCTATGGCATGGATTTCCTTCATGTTGTCCGGCATCGTGTCCATATTGACCCATTCGCCGTACAGGCTCTTGTGCATAGCGCTGTGGATGCGCGGGAAAAGCATGTCAAGCTCCGGGTTCATTATGTAGTCAGCCTTATACCCCTTCTTGACATAGTAGTCCTCGTATGCCTTGGAGAGCTTGTCGTTTTCGGCTATGTCCTCCGGCGTCATCAGCCCGTCAGGGTCTGCCGGCTCGGCGCCATGCACACCCTTGACATACTGAGCCGCGCCCTTCACGACAATAGGATCATAGTATGGCGTCTTAAGGGTGTACACGTTGCCCTGCTCGTCCTGGCCGAGCGTATCTACAGCCTCGCCCACGAGTTCTTTCATCTGGCTCGAGTTGATTGTCGCCCCGTACAGGAGCGGGCTCTCGCCGTACTGCTCGCGGTTGAGGTAGTAGGCAAGGTCAAACACGTTGTCCGGCGAGTTCTGGTTCATCGGCGTGTCTGCGGTGGAGCGTATCAGTATGAGCGCGTAGCTGCTGTAGCCGACGAATATCACGGCGATGCTCCACATCGCCAGATTGAGTTCGCGCACCGGCAGTGCCCGCTTCTTGCCGTCCCAGAATACGAACAGCAACACGGCAAGGCCTGCGGTCAGCAAGAGTCCTATCCACACGCCCGAGCCTATGAACAGCATACCGGAGAGCGTCACGGACACCAGGAACAGCAAGCGCATCGCCAAGGGGTTTGACTGGCGGAAGAACACCGCAAGCGTGGCGATGAACGCAGCCACCGTGACAATGCCGTAGATGAGCGTGCCGCTGTTGAACGACATGCCGAAGCCGTTGACGCACGTCAGCTCAAACTGCTGCGCCACCTTGATGAAGCCCGGCACGAGACCGTAAAGCACCAAGACGATGATTGCAAACGAGATGACCAGCGCAAGCAGCGATTTGCCCACGTCCATTTTCTTGAAGCGGCGGTATGCGTAGACCAGCACTATCGCCGGTATGCACAGCAGGTTGAGCAGGTGCACGGCGACGCTGATGCCGATGATGTAGGCTATGAGTATCAGATAACGGTCTGCCCCAGGGTCGTCAGCCCGGTTCTCCCATTTAAGTATCAGCCAGAATACCAGCGCGGTACAGAATGAGGAGAAGGCATATACCTCACCCTCGACGGCAGAGAACCAGAACGTGTCGCTCCACGTGTAAGCCAAAGCGCCGACGATGCCGCTGCCCATTATAATCAGATACTGCTGCAGCGACGGCTCTGAGGTCTGTCCGTCGCGCACCACGAGCCGCCGCACCAGATGCGTGACAGTCCAGAAGAGCAGCAGTATGGTCAATGCACTCAGCAGGCCGCTCATGGCGTTGACCATCACGGAGACAGTCTCCTGCGACGAGGCGAAATTGGCGAAGAACCGCGCCGTGAGCATGAAGATCGGGTTGCCCGGCGGGTGGCCGATTTCCAGCTTGTCTGCCTGGATTATGAACTCGCCGCAGTCCCAGTAGGAAGCGGTAGGCTCGAGGGTGAGCCAATATGTGCAGAGGGCTATCAGGAACACGCCCCAGCCGCACAAGTTGTTGATCAGATTATATTTCCTGGTAATCATACAGTCCTAAAATCGCGTGTCCTGCGCCGCCGCATCGGAGTGTCGGGGAGACACGGACACAATATGACACGCAAAATTAGCCAAAAAATTTCATCCGCCGCCGTTCCGCCCCCACTTTTTCGCCCGACAGCCGCAGCCGCAAGCCGCACGTCACCAATACGATTGCGCAGCCGCAGTAGGGACACGGCGTGCCGTGTCCGCGACCAAGTCACTGCAAATCAAACAATTGCGCTCACCTCCTTCGGACACGGCACGCCGTGTCCCTACCCTGCCGGGGATACGCCGAGGCAGCCTATTTCATCAGATATTGATAGTAGTCGTAATATGGAGCTATGGCGATGTCGTGCTTGGCATTGACGAGACTTGAGTCCTGGCCAAGAAGCTCAGTCAGCTTGTTCCAGAACGATTTGCGGTGATGCTTGTGTGTGAAGTGCGCCATTTCATGAAGGATTACGCCGTCACACCACTCCTGCTTGAATATAAGGAGCATCGGCGGCAGCGCGATGGAATTGTAAAAGGTGCAATAGCCCAATATGTTCTTCCTCAGCTTTTTAATCACGACCCCCCTGCTTTTGCTTTCCAATCCCTTCTCTTTGAGCCAATAGCGCAGTCGCTGCGGCAGGACAATCTTGGCCTTCTCGGTGATAATGTCCCGGATGTGGATTCTCAGCCAGGACTGTATGCCCCGGCAGCCGAAGTCGGTCTCCGCAGTATAGATGATGTCGATGACCGGGTCATTCCAGATTATCAGGACAACCGGTTTCTTCCGGTACGAGAATGTCATCCCCGGGGGCATATATACCGCCTCTGCGTCGAGAGCAGCCTGGTCCACCTGATGCCATTGGACGACGATATGTTGGGTAGTCAACCGGAAGTTGGGGTTTATCAGGAATTTCGGCTCTTTCACGTTTGCCATTTCTTGTCGAGTATTTTGTCGTAGGTTTTATTTTGGTCGCCGATCTGGAGACCGTAGAACTTAGTCCCCTTCTTCCGGTGGTCTTCCATCCTTTCCACAGTTTTGGGCAGAGGCTTCGGGAAGTAGAAGTCGCTGATGACAAGCACGTCAGCCATTTCAAACGGACCTTTGTCAAGGGCTGTCATTGCCTGTTTGAGCATCTGCTCGCCATCAGTGCCTCCGCTATATCCGTCCTCCAGAAAGGCTTCGAGTTTTCTCCAGTTGCCCGGACGGGAAAGGTCGATGCTTTTGGCCCTCACCGAAAATGATATGAGGAAACATTTGCGCCTCTCCTTCTTGGCCATTCTCAGGAGCTGCTGCAACAGCGACGCCGCAATCTTTATCGGCGTTCCGCTCATAGATGCGCTGGTGTCAAGGGCGACAATAATCGGCCCTTTGGTCAGCCTGGGACGGTTCTTTTCCCGGTCAGACTTCACCGGCTTGTCCCGGCTCGGTGACGAGAGCTGCTGCAGCTCCTTCACGGCATAACGCTTGTAGAAAAGGGATTCGGTATCGGCATCAGCCATGAGCGCCAGTTCCGAAGGGAGAGCTCTCGGGATGTTGTCGCCTTGTTCAACACGGTCAACCTCCTCGACTGTGGGATGCTTGGAGACAACAGACGGCAGATATTTCCTGACCACGCTGTCCTTTTCCGCATGGTTCTCCTCCTTCTCGCGGCCCATTATGCGCACTATTTCCTTCAACGCCGGATATTTGGCGATGAACTTGTCAAGTTTCAAGCGGGCTTCATAGTCATGCGGCCCCGCCTCCTTGCATTGGAACTCCCATTGCTTATGAGACTTGTCCAGCAGCGATTTCTTCCGCTTGTCGCACTTTTCGTTGCACGCCGCCTCCCAGTCACGGGCCAGAGAAGCAAAGACAGCATCGTTGTTCTCGCCGTCAAACTGCTGCTTGTAACCCTCGAGGTTGATATCATACTTGGTATAGGACTGCCCGATCAACTGGCACACCTGCCCCCACATCTTTCTTTTCCCCTCTATCCCTGCCCCCATGAACTTTGCGAGCAGGGCGAGTTCCTCCTGACGCTGCCGCTCAATTTCCATGAAGTGTTGCAGGAGCACGTTGAAGTATGAGAGCAGGCTTTCCTTGAGCACCTCGTTCCATACTGGCTCGTCCGGGGAAAGCTGGGGGTTGTCGTCTATAACCTGTGCCATATACCCTCCGAGCAAATCGCCCGGAGGAATGTTGTCCGGCATCCTGCCGCAGTCCATGTAGAAGTCGAATGCCTCGCTGTATTCGTCTATCTTTTTGTCAATCAGTTCACTGTCGGTCATAGCATCAACGTGAGGTTCTTGATTTTTACATCTGCCTCCTTGAGGCGTGTGTCCGCCTCTTTCAGCTTGTTGTTGAGCAGGCTGATGTCGGAAGCCGACAGGAAGATGTTGCCAGTCCAGGGAGAGTCAGAGATAGACCGCCACAGCTCCACACAATCACGGTACTGCTGCTGAACGGCAGAAATCCGGCTCATCAGGCTGGCGCTCTCGGGGGCATTGGAAGAGACTCCGGCTTTCCTGACGAAGGCATACGGAACACCGTCTATGTACAGGCCTCCGCTGCATTTCTGGATCTTGACCTTCTTCAACGAGCCGCCGCTTCGGGGCTTGTTGCCGAAGGGCTGCCCGGGCAAAAGAGCATGGACAATGAGTATCTTGCGTGCGGTGTCAAAATATTGGATGCCTTCGGTCGGCTTTGAGCTGTCGAGCGAAGCATAGTCCCACTTGGAGAAAAAACATTCACCTTCGGGGTGGTCCTTTATCTTGTAATAGAAATAGTTGTACTCGGCAAAAGCGGAGTCTGATGCCGCAGGCACGCTCTTAGGCTGAGACTTTTGCTCTGCTGGTTTGATAATCTGCCTTACGGCCCGGTCCACAGACGCAAGTTTACGGTACAATGTTTCCGTGATTGCATCGAGCACCATCTGCATGGCCGCCTCACGACACTCCACATCGTTCCAGAAGCAGTGAATCATCAACAGGAAATCACTCAGGTCTATCGATTGGCGGTCATTGAGATAAGCCGACGACTGCATCAGGCGGAACGCCTTCTTCCACCGGCGGTCTGAAACATAATACAGCAACTGGTTGCCATCCTCCCTCTCCTTGGCATTGATCGCCTTTCGGAGCGATTTGATCGCGTCCATGGCCTCATCGCCGAGGGCGATTGATTTCGCCTCCGTTTGCCACCGCGCATAAACCTCTGAAGAGATGGCCAAGGCATCGTCGAGAGGCTTGCGCTCCACCTTCTCCCCCTTGATCATCCTGAAAAACGAGGCCTCGCTCTCGATGCAGTTGGAAACCATACGCACCAGGAAGCGGTCCCAGAGAGCCTCCAAGCCTTCATCCTTGGCAGGCAGCTCGTTGGAGGCCGCTATCAAGACCTTCATCGGTATGCGGATTGTTTCACTGCCGTTGTGGTAGAGATGCTCGTTGATAGCCGTCAGCAACGTGTTCTGAATAGACGGTCCGGCCTTCCAGATTTCGTCAAGAAACACCACGTCGGCCGAAGGGAGGTAGCCCTCGACCAACCGCTCATACTTGTCCTCATTCTTGAGACGGGAAATTGAAATCGGGCCGAAAATCTCGTCCGGAGTCGAGAACCGGGACATAAGATAGTCAAACGATTTGGCATCCCGGAAGACACCTTTGAGCCTTGCGGCGACAAGGCTCTTCGCCGTGCCCGGAGGCCCCAGCAGGAATATATTCTCCCCAGCCACAGCGCAAAGCAAAGCCATGGCAATAATCTGCTCTTTCTCATACACCCCCTGCGCCATCCAGTCAATAAGCTGCCGGATGTGCGCCTTGGGGGTCAGAGGCACAGCCTTCTCCTTCGAGTTCTTCTTGGCCATAACGTGATTGGTGTCAACTGAAAATTCCGCCGGTCATGCAAAAGGGCAAACCTCCGGTAAATCCCTTAATTGATTCCGGCTATTGTACCCTTCAGATTGTCACGCATGGCCCTCACGAAGTCATCCCACAATGAAGAGTCTTGGAACTGAGACATGGGAATGAATTTCTCATAGCGTTTGAAGAACTGGATGGGAAACTTTATGTCCCAATTGGTGATGATCTCCTTCCAATCTACAAGGTCTGTCACCATGTCGAGAAGAGCCCAATTGTTGTAGAGTTCGCTTCGGCGGGAGAGCTGGCTCCAGTTCCAGTTTCCTTTGAAACGGAGGAGGTTGTCTTCGGTAAGAAGATATTCGGGGCAGTTACGGGAAAATTCCTCCCACTTGATTTTGCCCATGAACTTGCTGATGCCGTCAACAGTCCACATCACATCTGAATTGGAGGAGATTTCCTTCCAATCGACTTTGTCCTGATACTTTTCGAGGGCTTCCATTGTCCAGCCCTCTTTTGAGGAGACTTCTTTCCATGCGGCTTCCTCAAGCATTGCCGCCAGAAACTGGTTGTTTGTAATCGGGTTCATGTTGTTGCTGTTTTTTGAATACGCCGCAAAGGTACTGTGCAGATGTCTCATTTAGTGATACAGCATGAAAATTCCCAGAAAAACTTTTCAACCGGAGCCGCGTCATTTCGCGACCAGCTCCTGGCAACAGCCACATTCGCCCGCGTCGGCGATATGTCAAAGCAGGGACACTTTGCGGTCAGCGCGGCTGTATCGAGGCGTAGAGGCGGCGGATGGTCTCGGCGCACTCTTCCCATGAGAAATGGTCAAGGTATGTCTGCCGCGCCGTGGCGGCGATGCCGTGGCGCAAATCGTTGTCAAGGACAAGCCGGCGCAACGCCTCGCCGAGCGCGTAGGCGTCTCCTGGCGGCACGATAATCACCTGGCTGCCGTCTGTGATGTGTTCAGAGGGAGAGATGGCTGCTGTGATGACCTGTGCCCGCTGCCGAGCCATGTATTCTATGTGTGTGGGTCCGAAGGGCGCGCCGCGTAGCGTCGGGTCAACGCCTATATGGCACTGGTCTATAAGCGGGTACGTGTCGTCAGGACGCAGTTTCCAGTCTATCATGTCCATCACGCCGCGCACCTGCGCACGGCGGCGCAGCACGTCGATGTAGTCGGTGTCGCCGTTGCTGACTATGCGCAGCCGCGTCTTCAGCTCGCGCAATGCCGTCAGCGAGTCTATGAGCGTCTCCAGCCCCATGCCGGGCAGCAGCGGCGCACGGCACAAGACCACTCGCGGACCTTTCTCCGCTTCCGGCACGGGCGGCGTGTCGGGGATGTTGACCGCTGGCGAGATGACGTGCAGCCGCCCAGCGTCAAACGGGTAATTGCCGTCTGGCCATGTGGCGAGGAAGCGGTCGCGCACAGAGCGCGACACGAATGTCTGCGCGTCGAGGTTGCGGTATATCCGCCGCGCCAGCGCGTGCGCCGCGCCGCGCTTCAGCTTGTGGCGCGTGCTGACCACACGGATGTCCCCACGGTCGGCGAGACGGCGGGCGAGCAGCACGGCGAATGCGTCGCGGTAGCGGTGTACGTGTACTATTGTGCCGTATCGTTCATGCCGCAAGTCTCGCGACAGCTGCAACGCAGAGTACACGTCAAACAGGCCTCGCAGCGGGCAATGCCGTATGTCGATGAGCGCAGCGCGGAAGCGTGAGTCTATCGCCTTGGCGTCGCGGGTGTAGGCAGTGACGCTCCACCCCATGTCGCGGAAATGGCGGCAAACGTCCAGGGCGTGCCGCCATGGCTCGTCCCACCGGTTTGCGCCCACGATATGTATCAGGCGCGGCGATGAGGTGTGGTGCAGTCCGAGATGGTATTGAGGCTTGTCTTCCAAGTGTGCCACAGGCTGTCATCTGGGTGAAACGTCGCGGCTGCGTCAGTTGCCGCCGGCTATCAGGAGCGAGAGGTCCACGCCGTGCATCTCCAGATAGCTCGATATGAGCTTGTCTACCAGCTTGCCTCGGTAGGTGACAATGCCGTCCTGTACGCCGGGCGTGGAGGTTATCATGCCGTCGATGCCGTTTTTCATCGCCATTTCATCGATGAAGTTGACCAGTATGTTCGACATCGCCATGGCCACGGTGCGCGGCACAGACTGCGACGGCTCGTTCTCCGCCAGGTCGAGCAGGTACACATTCGGCTTCATTGCGCCCAACAGGTTGCGCGGCATCTCGAAATCGCGCGTGCAATGGTCCATTATGATGACATCTGCCGTCTTCACACGGTTGAGCAGTACCTTGGGGTGTATGGAGCAGGTGGTCACGCTCTGCCCGCAGAACTGGCGTGCCAGCTGCAGTGCCGACACGTCATTGTCCATTATAGTCACCGATGCGCCTACGGCCAGCGCCGAGATGGCTGCATAGTTGATTTTCGTGCCGGTGCCGATTAGAAGTATCTCGCAGGGGTTTATCCCCGCCACGCCCGCGATGAGCACGCCCTTGCCGCCGCCGAGGAACGACAGGTGGTCTTCGGCATACATGATGGCGGCACGTCCGTCGATTTCGTCAATGACATCGGCAAACACCGGCTCCTCGTTGTGGCTGACCATGTTGTTGAGGCAGCCGAGAGTGATGCGGCGTTCCAGCAGAGCCTCGATGACCTTGCGGTCGAAGAGCGTATTGTCGAGCATGCAGATCAATGCCGCGCCTGGCTGCATCTTGCGTATGTCTGCCGCCGTAAGCGGACGGAAGCTGAAAACCAGCGGCATGGCGAGGGCTGCATCGCGCGAAGCGACCTCCACGCCGTACTGAGAATAGTCCTCGTCGGTGAAATTGATGTCAATGCCCAGCCCTGCCTCTATCGCCACATGATGACCCGAGGAAACAATCATGCCGCACGCCTCCGGGGTCAACAGGATGCGCGTCTCCTCGCTGTCGGGATAATTGGCGAGGATGCCTATTCTCAGGTTGCGGCCTACATTGGCAGGCTGCATACATTCCGGCTGCGTGCCCGGGGCATTGGTGGATTCCTTTTCGCTCATGGTCATAAATGTTTTGTTGTTGCGGGCAGAGCCATAAAGGGGCTACGCCACTGCAAAAATACAACAAAAATTCCGTCGGGCAAATTTTATCCTCCCTTCGCACTGCCTCATGACACTTCCGCGTGCTTTTACGCGCCTTGTTTTGGGGATGTGCAGCCCGTTTTGTAACTTTGCATAGTATTCAAGCCGGAGCCAACCCGAAGCAGTGACATGAAAAGACTCGCAATATCT
>CAKUKR010000051.1 GCA_934663645.1 uncultured Muribaculaceae bacterium
AACCGCTGCAGCGTGTCGGCGGTGGCGGTGAAAAGCGAGGCCATGCCCATGCCGGCAGGACCGAGGAACATGGCGACAAACTTTCCCCGGACGAGCGATATGAGTATCTGGAACATCTGCATACCGCCGAATATGGAGTTCCCCTTGAGGATGCTCTTATATGTGTTTTCTCCCTTTTGTCTTGTCATAAAGCGAGAGGAATAGTCGTGCCGGGCGCAGCCCGAGACGCATCAGGAGGTAATATCGGGGGCTGACGTGGCGCTTCACCATGCGGAAGTCGATGTGGTGGTATGTGTTGCGTATGAGCCGCTCCACAGAGGCATATTCTTCGGGGTTGTGTTCGGGATTGTCGCGGTGCGAGCGTATCACGTCAATGAGGTGGTGGAACTCGGCAACCCTTGCCGCTATTGCGCCGTCGCTGCCCGCCCCATACTTGTGGACGCAATAGTCGTATATGAGCTTGTCGATGAGCAGGTAGCCGTGTCTGCCGGCACGCGGCGCGCGTGTCACCGAGTTGTCGTTGACGCGGTAGAAGTAAGCGGCATCTGCCCATGCCACATACCGCGAACGGTCGAGCAGCAGACGCGACATATATTCTATGAGGAACTGCTGCCCAGGAGCGTCAGGCAGCGACTGCCCGACCTCGCGGTAGAAGCCACGGCGGCACAGCACTCCGGCGAACCCGATTTTCCAGTCGCCTATGGTCAGCATCATCGCGTCATGGCCGGGCATGAGAGTGTCGAGGCGGAAGTCCTCTGCCGGCACTGCGCGGTACGGCCGCTCGCCGGCTGCCATACGGTACATCACAGGCAGCACCATGTCTGCCCCGCATTCGCGTTGCCGCTGTACCAGCTTGTCGAGGTATGCCGGCTCTATGGCATCGTCGGCATCGATGGCGACGACCCATTGCCCGACTGCATTGTCGGCGGCGAGGAGGCGAGGCTCAAGGCACCTGCCGCTGTTGCGTGGCGTGTCTACGCGGCGTATGCGGCTGTCGAGAGCCGCGTAGCGGTCTATTATTTCCGGTGTGCCGTCCGTACTGCAATCGTTGGCTATGACCATCTCCCAATCGGCAAAAGTCTGGCTGCGCACCGCCTCTATGGCTTCCGCAAGGAAGTCAGCGGCGTTGTATGCCGGCATAATCACCGAGATGAGGGGGGCGCGGCTGTTCATAGGTCTAAGGTGAAACGTGGATAGACTACGCCGGACGCGCCGAGCGAGAACTTCTGCCGTATCAGCCCGGCGTTCAGCACCGCGCCGCCCTCCTCGTTTGACGTGCCGAAGTCGAAATACCGGTGTGTGGCGGCAAACGTGTCGATGAGGTGGCGGAACAGCAGTGTCAGCGCGTTTGCAGCGCGGCCTTCGGGTGTGGAGGCTATGTATTGCGTGTGGGCGACGGTGTCTGTAAGGTACATGCACACTCCGGCCTGCATCTCTCCGCCGAGGGAGATTGTGAATACGCGGATGTTGTCGGGGAAGCGGTCGCGTAGCATCTGCAGCTCGCTGCAAGAATGTACAGGCGATGCACCGTGACGCTGTGCGAGGCAGCCGGAGAGCATCTCGTGGAACGGGGCTACATCTGCCGCCTCGGCAATCTTGTAGGGCAATGCCGAGGCTTTGCGCAGATGCCGCCGTTGCAGGGTGTTGAACTGCCCCGGGTCGGCATAGTCGATGACCGACGACAGGCAGCACGCAGACATCGATGCGCCCATGCGCCAGAGGGCATAGATGTCTTCCTGCGAGGGGCGGCGGTGGTAGATGTGCGGCAGCGGATGGTAGTCGATGCGGCGGATATGGCTGGCACGGCAATAGTCCGCCCATTGTGACATGAGCGACAGCACGTCGTCGCCGTCAAGGTGAGCGTCAGGCAAAATCCACCCCCCGTAGGTCAGCCCGCCGTGTGAGCGGAGAGTGCCGGCGGCGGTTATGTCAGCCGGCAGCATAGCCATCAGCTTGCCGCGCCTGAAGGCGAGCAGCGAGGCGTCGCGGAAACGGTCGGCGTGGTACTCCATGTAGTCGCGGCGGAACAGGAACGTGCTGTTGCGGGATGAGGCAACGCGCTCGTTCCACACGCCGCGCATCCCTGGCGTGTACGGCTCGAAAGTCCAGCAGTCTGAAGTCACCTTATCCATTGCGAGGGGTTTAGTTTGTCGTAATTGTGCCATACCTCGAAGTGTATCATGGTGCGGTTGCCGCCGTCAGGGTCGCTGGCGAGCCGCCCGATGTTCTGTCCCGGCTTCACGCTCTCTCCCTTGCCCACGGCTGCGGAGGCGAGGTTGCCGTAAATGGTATAGTATCCGTCGCCGTGGCTAACGACGACTATGGTGTTGTAGCCCGGCAGACTGCGTATCTCCAGCACGGTGCCGGAATATACGGCTACGGCAGACGCTCCGGCAGACACCTCGGCGTTGATGCCCGGGTTGTCATACGAGACGTGCGGCAGGTCGGGCAGGGGATGTCTGCCGAATGGCGAGGTGATGCGGAACGAGCCGTTGACCGGGCGCGGCAGCTTCCCCTTCATTGAGGCAAACCCTGACTCAGAGGATTTGGCAGCAGAGGCTGTGCTGCTTTGCCGGTTGGGATTTTGGCGCGGCTTCCTGCCCCGGGCGCGTGCATAGTCCTTGCCGTCAGGCTTCTTGCCGCTGCTTTCACTTGTTGTGGGTGTTTCCTTCTTCGGCTTGTCGGCTTTCGGCTGTGAGGGGTGTTGTTTCTGCTTGTCTTTCTGCTGTTCCTGACGCTGCTTTTCCTTCTCGCGCTTCTCGCGCTCCGCCTTGGCTTTTCTGTCGGCTTCGGCCTTTGCCTTCCGTTCAGCCTCTATTTTAGACTTCCGCTCCGCCTCGGCTTTCGCCTTGGCCTGTTCCTGCGCGATGAGAGCGGCAATCTGCTGTTTGAGGGCATCAGCCTCGCGCTGCTTCTGCGCGAGGTGCGCTTTCAGCGCGTCGCCGTGGCGTTTCAGCTCCTCTATCACTTGCTTCTGCTCGCCGTGGCGCAGCTGCATTGTTTCTCGAGCATTCCTGCCGGCTAAGAGAGCCTTGTCCTTCTGCTGGCGGGCGTTTCGCAGCTCGTCCTGCTGTGAGCGCAGCACGGCCAGCTGCTCGGTGATGCGGTCGCTCTGCTTCTGCCGCCACTCGCTGAACTCGCGCAGGTACCGCAGCCGCCGCACGGCCTGGTTGAACGACTTGGCTGAGAATATGAATGCCAGCATGGAGTGCCGGTTGCGGGCGCGGTGCATCTTGCGGACAGCCTTGGCATACTCGGCACGCAACTTCTCGAGGCGTGTCTGGCTCTCTTCTATCTGCCCTGAAAGGGTGTTGATGCGCTGGCCGAGTGAGCGTACTTGTGCCTCAGTATCGTCGATTGTTTTCTGGCAGTCGGCAATCTCCCCCTCAATACGCTGCAGGTCGGACAGCCCCTGGCGCACTTTCTTCTCGTTGTCCGAGATGCGCGACTTGGTTCGCTGTATCTCCTGCTGTGTTTCGCGGCTCTGCCGCTGCGCTTGTGATGATGTGGCCGGTTTCTGCGCGATGACACAGACGGCAGCCGTGAGCAATACGCCTACGGCGGCACATCGGGAGAAGTCATGCACGCTTATTCTCATGCCATTGTCACATCATCTGCTTGAAAAATTCCTTCAGCCCCACTTTGCGGTATTTCCCCGATATTTCGGCAGCCTTGACCGGTTTGCCCCCGAAGTCGGTGGAATTGACGGAGACCCCGAATTTGCGGTCCTTGGAGTTGTACCGGATGGTCAGGTCGATTTCGGTGCTCTTCTTTTCGTAGGTGTACTCGGCGGTCGCCTGGTTCTGCTTGTCTAGCGTTGTGACGTAAATGGTCGAGGTGCGTCCGTCGTCGCAGGTGTTGAACGCGCAGGTCACGTCATACTCTATTGGCTGTGTCACCGGGACGAGAAACCACCCCTCTGTGTCGTCGCAGGTGTAGTAGTCGGCATACATGTAGTTGTCCATCGAGAGAGTGCCGTATCCGGGCAGGAATATTCGTGCGAGGAAAATGTCCTGAAGGTCGGAAATCGTCACCGGGAGCTCTGCCACGAGCGCGGATATGTTCTCGCGGCAATAGGTCTTGTTCATCTTGTTGACTATGGTGACTTGCTCGCTGTCGGCCTCGAGTGTGCCGACCTCGCCGAGCAGGGGCGCACGCAGCGAGATGACGAGCTTCTTGCCGCGTTCCATGTATATTTTGGCGGACGGGGAAATGGGCAGCCCGTCGATGTGCAGCTTGCCCGAGAGGGTGACGGTCTTCCAGTCGTCGTAATACGCTGTTATCTTGGCCGCGGCTTTGCGCTCTGCCTTTTCGTCGAGGAGCACCGGCTGGAAGTCGTCGTTGTCCTGCGCCGCCATGCGCGGTGTCGCGGACGCAATGAAAAGCAGCGACAGGAATATGTTCAGTAGTCTTTTCATGTTGAGAGGAGTATGTTATTTGTAGAAGAACGTCTTGTGCTCGATTTTCTTCTTGAGCAGCTTGATGTCCTTCTCTTTCAGTTCGTTGTCGTTGGTCTCGAGTGCTTTCTTCCAATAGGAGACGGCCTCGTCAGGCTTGCCGTTCATGAAGAGGATGTCGCCGTAGTGGGCATACAGGTCTGCGCTCTGCTCCCCGTCGGCGTCAGCCTTCTCGACAGCAGCCGACTGGTACTGAAGCGCGGCGGTATAGTCGTGTTGCAGGAAGAGAATCCATGCGTATGTGTCCATGTAGGTGGCATTGTCCGTGACGAGTTCGTTGCAGCGCTTGCTCATTTCCGCAGCTCGCGGCAGGTCTTCCTCTTTGCCCCCAAGGGCGAGGAAATAGGCGTAGTTGTTCAGAGCCAGGGCGTTGTCAGGGAAGATTGCGAGGGCATTGTCGTAGGCGAGGAAAGCCTCGTCGAGGCGTTCCGCCATGAAATAGATGTCGCCGATGCTGGTGTAGTAGCCGCTCAGCTTGTACAGATCGAAATACTCGAGGCTGCGCAGCTTGGACTTGTCTATCGAGTCAGTGCAGCTGAGGTCTGGGACCATAGAGTGTATCAGCGATTCGTACACGCCGACGGCCGTGTCATAGTCGCCTATGGTCTGCGCGGCTACGGCATACAGGAATTTCAGGTCAGTCACATCCGTCAGGTGTTCCTGCGCCTCATCGTACGTGTCGAGCGCGGCATAGCAACGGTTGGCGAATATCTGGTATGACATGAGCTGCTGCCAATAGTCGGCGTTGTCCGGGTCCTGGTCTATTGCATAGCGTATCTCCTCAATGGCGGCAATGGGATTTCCCTTGGCGGCGTTGTACCGGGCTGCGAGGTCGAGCAGTTCCGGCTCGTGGGGGTACTGGTCGTTGAGGACGCGGAACAGGTAGTTGCCGCGCACAGTGTCCTGCTTTTCCGAGATGAGGTCTTGCAGGTAGTCCGTGAGTATGGAGACCTTGTCCTCCATGCCGAGGTCTTCGGTGAGCAGTGCGCCGTATATCATCTTGTCATAGTTGACCGAGTCGTTGCGCTCCTTGTAGATGTTGGCGAGAGCCAGCTTGGGAAGAGCCGAGGCGGTGTCTTCGCGCTCTACGTGTTGCAGCCATGCGACAGCTGAATCCGGCTGCTCGATGAAGGCGTACAGCTGTCCCTTGAGAACCTGGTATTTTATGTCCGTGGGGTATTTGTTCAGCAGCCTGTTCATGTCTGCCTTAGCCCCGGCAGTGTCGCCCTGCTCGATGCGCATGCTGAGGCGTGTGGCGGCGATTTCGTCGTCCATTTTGCCGTGAGCCTCAAATGAGTCAAGAGCGGCAATGGACTTGCCCAGGTCTCCCATGCCGTTGTATATGCGAGCGAGGGCAATGAGTATTTCAGGGCGGTCGGGCTGGCGGGTGTACAGCCGCTCGAGCACACGGGCCGACTCCGGCAGCGTGTCAAGCAGTTGCCCCAGCAGCGCGTAGAATTCCGCCTCGTTGCTGTCGTCGGGATACTTGTCCACAAAGCTGCGTATCATGTCGAACGAGCGCAGCTGCTCCGTGCGCGACTGCAGCGTATCTAACCTTGTCACCAGGCGGGCCGTTCCATAAGCGTATGCCGCTTCGCTGTACGAAGTGTCGGTCTCGTATGCGCGGCGGTACATCTCGCCGGCAGAGGCATTGTCTCCGGTGTGTTCGAGGCGTATCCCCTCCATATAGAAATGGCGGGCTTTCTGCCGGCGGCTGTCGGCATCCACGGCAGAAGCGGCGATGCCGCATATCATGCACCCCAGCAACAGGGTGAGCAGTATTCTCAGATTTTTCAACGTAACAGTTTGTTTATGGTGTAGGTATGTCTGTGTTTGGCGTTTATGACACTCCCGTGTGTCCGAAACCGCCGTCGGCACGCTCGGTGTCGTCGAGCGTGTCAGTCTCTGCCCAGTCAACGCGCACATACTCTTTGACCACCATTTGGCAGATGCGCTCGCCATCTGCTATGGTGAAGTCCTCTCGTCCGGCATTGAGCAGGATTACCCGTATCTCGCCACGGTAGTCGCAGTCGATAGTCCCCGGGGAGTTGGCGACCATGATGCCGTGCTTAAGGGCGAGGCCTGAGCGCGGGCGTATTTGCGCCTCAAAGCCCTCCGGCAGCTGTATGGACAGTCCTGTCGGTATCAGCGCCCTCTCGCCGGGACGAATGGTCACAGATGCCTCGGGCAGGTATGCACGCAAGTCCATCCCGGCCGCGCCGCGGGTGGCGTACTGCGGCGGCGCATGGTGGCTGCGGTTTATTATTCTTACGTCGATGTGTTGCATAATCAGTTCAGTGTTATTGGGTTTGCGCGAGCAGGAGGTCAATTCTCCTGCTTGCGGTATTCAGTCGGCGACAAGCCTGTCTGGTGCTTGAAATATTTCCCGAAGAACGACTGGTTGGAGAAGTTGAGGCGTGTGGCGATCTCCTGGATTGTCATGTCTGTGGAGCGCAGCAGCACTTTCGCCTCTACGGTCACATAGTTTTCTATCCAGTCGCCGGCGGTGCGTCCGCTTATCTCCTTGACCACCGCAGAGAGGTGCTTGGAGGTGACGCACAGCTGGTCGGAATAGAAGCTTACCTGCCGCTGCTCGCGGAAATTCTCACTGACGAGCAGGATGAATTTCGCCATGATCTCCTCCTTGCGCGTCTTGTACTGGCGTGTCACCTGCTGGCGGTGGCACTGTATGTCCATCATCTCGAACAGGGCGGCCTGCAGCAGGCTCATCATCTTCTTCTTGTGAAACGGCCCTTGGATGCCGTTTATTTCCTTGTGGAGGAACTTGTAGAACTCGCGCAGCGACTCCGCGTCCTCATGCGTCAGCTCCTCCACGGGCTCTGAACGGTGGTGCATCAGCAGCGGCATCACGTCGGTGAGCTTCGGCAGCACGTTCTCCGCCACCTCGCGTGAGCATGCCACTATGTCCATGGCGATGTCTTCGCCGTCAGCGTAATAGACATAGTTGCGCGGGTGTATCACCAGCACTGTGTCGGGTTTTATCTCATATTCACGCAGGTCTATGCCGATGCGTCCGTGGCCTGACGATACCAGCCCGATGATGAGGCCGTCGAAGCGGAACGGGAAGTTGACATCGTCATACGACTCGTCCTGGAGACGTGCTATGGCGATGTCCTGGTCCATTGATATGTGGTTTGCGCTTGCTGTCAGCTGCGACAATGATATTCTGTCAGGGTTATTCATCGGATGTGCTATGGTTTTACTGCTGCAAAATTAGCAAAAAATGCCATTTTCGCAGCCCTCAACGGCTGATTTTCCGCCACACCAGCCTCGGCACAAAGCCTATATGGCGGAGTATGGCAGTCCCCATGCCGTAATGATGAGCCATGATGCGGAAACGCTCGCGCAGCGACTTGAGGTGGTTGCGGTCGGTAAGCCCCTCCGTCAGGTAGTCTATTGTCACCCCGAGGCGGACGCAGTGGCCGGGCGTTGTCTGCTTCAGGCAGCGTATGCACCAGTCGTAGTCGGCAGAGAACCGGTACTGCAGGTCATACTGCGGCGCGAGGGCGCGGCGCACCATGAACGCCTGGTGGCATACGAGCATGCCGCGCTTGAAGCTGTCGGCTGTCAGCACCGCCGGGGCGGAGTGGTGGCGCGGCCCGAGCGCTGTGCCGAAATCGTCCACCAGCACCGTGTCGCCGTAGACTATGTCAACCCCCTCGCCCGCAGCCTCGGCATACTGCCGCAGCGTATCCGTTGAGTGAAACTTGTCGCCGGCGTTCAGGAAGATGACATATTCGCCGCGTGCTGCTGCAAGCCCCTTGTTCATAGCGTCATACAGCCCTCGGTCCGGCTCGCTGATGATGCGCAGCCCCTCCACGCCCTCGCGGCGCGCCACTGTGAGGGTGTTGTCTCGCGATGCTCCGTCCACCACGATGTGCTCGAAGTCGGTGTAGTCCTGGCTGCGCACACTGGCGGCTGTGCGGCCTACGGTGCCTGCCGCGTTGTACGTCACTGTTATTATGGATATTCTCGGCATTGCCGGGGTGTTGTCTGTCTGTGCCATATCGGTTGCAAAGTTAGTCAAAAGCCGCCGAAACGGGGCTGTCCTTATTTGTACCTATTACAAATTAACGATTTTTCTTGCCGCAAAATTGTGTCATTCGATAATTCGGTCTACCTTTGCAGCAAATTTCACCGGGTAAAACCGGTGCCCGAAATGACAAAACTCTAAATAACTCAAATAACTAAAATCGAACAACTATGGCTTACGTAATTGGTGACAGCTGCATCGCATGCGGTACTTGCGCTCCCGTTTGCCCCGTCGAGGCTATCTCTGAGGGCGACATCTATCACATCGATCCGGACACTTGCATCAGCTGTGGCAGCTGCTCTGAAGTTTGCCCCAATGGCGCAATTACAGAGGGCTAATCGCAGATTGACCCTGTCAAGAAACTACGGGCCCGGACATCACTGTCCGGGCCCGCAGCCGTTTATATCCCGCCAAGCACTGCCCTGAATGTGCAATATTTGCACCCGAGCGGCGTTATCTGTTTGATGAAACGCCTGTTTCGACACATCAAGACCCTGACGAGGACGGTGCTGGCATTGCTGGCAGCGGTGTCTTTTGTCATGCCCGTGCAGGCGCAGCGCAATGACAAGCTGTACAACCGCCCGTACGCCGACCAGAAACGTTGGCACTTGGGATTTTCCGTCGGCGGGTTCTTTCAGGACTTCGCCTTCACGCACAACGGCAACATCACCCCCGACGGGCAGCAATGGAGTACACAGATCCCCGACCTCTCGCCAGGCTTCTGCGTCAACGTGCTTGCCGACCTGCGGCTGCACAAGTATTTCAACCTGCGTTTCAGCCCCGGCATGTATTTCGGCGGTGCGACGGCCAAGATGCGCGAGACGAACTCGGGCGAGATGCTGCGGCAAAACATCAAAACCGCATACGTCATTGTCCCCATTGACCTGAAAATCTCCGGCGACCGCCTCGGCAACACGCGCCCGTATGTCACCCTAGGCGCAATGGGGTCGTTTGACGTGAGCAAACGCCGCAGCGAGTACCTGCAGATGCAGACCGCAGGCGCATACCTCACCGTCGGCCTCGGCGTTGACTTCTATATGCCGTTCTTCAAGCTCAATCCCGAAATCAAGTTCTGCTTCGGGCTTACGGACATGCTCAAGCACAAGCGACCGGATCTGGTGGACGACCCCGAGACGATGAAAATCACCGACGGCCTCGCCAAGGTCAAATCAAACATGTGCGTCATAACCTTCTATTTCGAATGACCATCCCCTCAGCTTCACATACAAAGAGCCTTGCGACACGCCTTGTGCTGATATTTGCGGCATTGTGCGCCGCTGTCACGGCATCGGCGCAGACCGATGTGCAGATGACGCAGTACTGGGCCGTGCCGTCGCTCTACAACCCTGGCGCGACCGGCTCGTCAGACTACCTGCGCATACGCGGCGGAGCCCGCCTGCAATGGGTCGGCATCGACAATGCCCCGCGCTCATTCCTCGCCGTCGCCGAATCCCCCCTGCAGATAGGCAAGAAGCGCATCGGCCTGGGCGTGAACATGGCGCAGGAATCGTTGGGACTGTTCTCTAACCTCGACATGAACATCCAGGCCAGCTATAAGCTGAAGGTATTCAAGGGGGAGCTGAGCATCGGTGTGCAGGGCGGTTTCTTCACGCAGAAATTCAAGGGCTCGGAAGTCGAGATACCCGACGGCGACGACTACCACGAGAGCACCGACGAGGCCATACCGACACAGGACTTGTCGGGAAATGTGTTTGACCTCGGCGTTGGCATACAATATACCCACAAGTATTTTTATGCGGGCATAAGCGCGCTCCACCTGCTCTCGCCGACAGTGCGCATGAGCATCGAGGGAAGCGAATCTACAGAAAGCAAACAGTTTGAGACAGAAGTGCCGAGGATGTTCTATTTCACCGCCGGCAGCAATATTGAGATAAAAAACACGTTATTTGAATTGCAGCCGTCAGTGTTGGTCAAAACCGACCTGGCCATGTTCACCGCCGAGGCAACGGTGCAAGCGCGTTACAACAAGTTCCTGCGCTTCGGCATCGGATACCGCTGGAAAGACGCGGTGAGCGTGATGGTAGGCGCGGAATTCAAGAACTTCTTCCTCGGATACTCCTACGACTATCCGTTGTCGGCGATTTCCAAGGCGAGCAGCGGCAGCCACGAGCTTGTGGCCGGCTACCAGCTCAAACTGGACTTCAGCGGCAAGAACAAGAACAAACACCGTAGCATACGGCTCATGTAGACACGTTAGAATATGAAGATGAAAATCAAGCATAGCATGACTATAACTAAATGGTTGCCCCTGGCAGCAGTGGCATGCGTGGCAACCCCGATGCTGGTTTCCTGTATGTCGTCACGCGGCTCTTCCGCCGGCGGTGAAGTAACCGGCGTGGGCGGCACTTCCTGGGCCGAGCCGACCCCTTACGGCATGGTGCTGGTGGACCGGGGCGCATACGACATGGGCCCGATTGCCGACGATTCCGTGTTCGGCATCCGCAAGAACCCCCGCCCCGTCTCCGTGGACGCTTTCTGGATGGACGAGACCGAAGTGACCAACTCAAAATACAAGCAGTTCGTGTTTTGGGTGCGCGACTCTATCATCCGCGAGAGGCTCGCTGACCCGGCTTACGGCGGCAACGAGGCTTACAAAATCGAGGAGGACCGCGAGGGCAACCCCATAAAACCATACCTCAACTGGAACAAGCCAATCCCCTGGCGCAACGCCAACGAGGACGAGCAGCGTGCCATCGAGAGCGTCTACCGAACCAACCCCATTACCGGACGGCGCGAACTCGACCCCACACAGCTCAACTACCGCTATGAGATTTTCAACCACACCGCAGCAGCCCAGCGCAAGAACCGCCTCGACCCCACGAGGCGCGAATACAATACCGACAAGCCCGTGCCAACCGAGAACCCGGTGATTTCCAAGGACACCGCTTATCTTGCCGAGGACGGCACTGTCATCCGCGAGACGGTGACGCGCCAGCTTACGGGCGACTATGATTTCCTCAACACATACATTGTCAACATATATCCCGACACAACCGTTTGGATCAACGACTTTGACAATGCATACAATGAGCCGTACACCCGCCTATACTTCTCGCACGCCGGCTACAACAACTATCCCGTCGTGGGCGTGAGCTGGGAGCAGGCCAACGCTTTCTCCCACTGGCGCACGGAGTTCCTGCGACGCTCGCTCGGCCGTGAGGGTGTGGTCATAGAGCCGTACCGTCTGCCGACTGAGGCGGAATGGGAATACGCCGCACGTGCCGGCAACTCCGAGAGCGCATACCCCTGGGAGGAGATGTTGCCCATGGACGAGCGCGGCTGCTTCTATGCCAACTTCAAGCCGCTCGAGGGCGACTATGTGCGCGACGGACACCTGATCACTTCGCCTGTCGGCACGTTCCGGCCAAATGACTTCGGCCTCTACGATATGGCGGGCAACGTGTCGGAGTGGACATCTACGGCTTACACCGAAAGCCTGAACAACCTCACCGCCGACATAAACCCCGAATACCGGTACGATGCTGCCAAGGAAGACCCCTACAAGATGAAGCGCAAGATAGTGCGCGGTGGCTCGTGGAAGGACGTTGCAGCCAACCTGCGCAGCGACTTGCGGCAGTGGGAATACCAGAACGAGCAGCGCAGCTACATCGGCTTCCGCAACGTCCGCTCGCAGGTGGGCTTCGCTCGCGGCACCGGCAAGCGAAACAACAATAAATAACAACCTCTCACCTCACTCACTTCAACCCCTGAACTCAAAATGGTCAAAGTAAAGAAATTTGCCAACGGCATAGAGCGGTTCCTCCACGGTCAGAAGGGACAACGCTTCTTCAATTTCGCATACTCCATTGGCGCGGCTGTCGTCATCCTCGGCGCGCTCTTCAAAATCCTCCACCTCCCCATGGGCAGCGAACTGCTAATCATCGGTATGGGAACGGAGGTGCTGATGTTCATCTTGACAGCTTTCGACCGTCCGCCGCGTGAGTACGAGTGGGAGCAGGTCTTCCCCGTGCTTGACAGCAAAGACCCTGAAGACCGTCCCGACTTCGCGACTGGCGAGGGCTATCACCCCGGCGTTGCCGAGGAGGATGACTCTGCCGACGAATATGCCCCCGAAGCGGAGGCGCAGCCTGTCGAGGCTGTCCCCGCAACGCAGCCGGCTTTCCCTGGTGTGGAACTTTCAGCCGAGGACACCGAATCGCTGCGTGACAGCATTGCCAAAATGGCTGCCGCGAGCGAGCAGCTCTCCCGCATGGCAGAGCTGACCACCGCGACCGCAACATACCTCGACGAGCTGTCGCAGATCTCATCACAGATGAACCAGCTCAAGGAGACCACACGCGCCCTCAACGAGGTCAGCGGCGTCCTCCTGCAGTCTTACCGCGCCATTACAGACAACTCCGAGAGCATATCACAGAGTTCTACCGGATATGTCGAGCGTATGGAAGACCTCAACCGCAACATCGGCGGCCTGAACACCATATACGAGATACAGCTAAAGAGCATATCCTCCCAGCTCGAGTCTATAGACCGCGTAAACCGTGGGCTGAAGGACATACGCGACATGTACGAAAAGTCGGCTGCCGAAAGCTCGCGCTACTGCGAGGAAACCGAGAAGATGGCCCGTTACATGAAGCAGCTCAACCAGGTATACGAGAAGATGATCACCGCGATGACCATCAATATGTACAACCCCATGATGGGCGGGCAGCAGCCTCCCGTCGGACAGCAACCGGCTACCCCTTTCCCCGGCACAGACACCAACGATTGACGCATTATGGCAGGTGGCAACAACAATATTACCAGGATGTCGCCGCGTCAGCGGATGATCAACCTCATGTACATCGTGCTGACGGCGATGCTCGCCCTCAATGTCTCGAGCGATGTGCTGAACGGCTTCAGGCTCGTGCATGAGGGGCTGCAGCGCACCAACATGAACGTCTCGCGCAAGGCGGAACTGCAGTACCGGTACCTCGAGGAGCTGTTCGCGCAAAATCCGCGCAAGGCCGGCCCGTGGCACGAGAAGGGCACGCGCATACACACCGCCGCCGATGCCCTGTACAAGGAAATCGAGCAGTACAAGTGGATGATTGTCAACGAGGCGGACGGCTCTGACCATGACCCGCTCGAACTCAAGAACGAGGACGACCTGAATGCTGCCGGGCAGGTGATGCTCAACCCCCTGTCCCACCGTGGCGCAAGCCTGCGCGAGAAAGTGCACGCTTTTCGCGACCTCGTCGTGCCCCTTGTGGGCGACACTGCCCGCCAGCAGTCTGTTCGTGAACTGCTCACTCTCGATGCGCAGCCTGCCAAGGGAGACATCGGCCTGGTAACCTGGGAAACGAAATCGTTTGACAACATGCCTGCTGTGGCTGCCGTGACCATGCTCACAAAGCTGCAAAATGACATACGCACTGCAGAGTCTGACGCCTACAACTATCTGATATCCAACGTGGATATAACCAACGACTTGCGTGTCAACGAGTTGAAGGCATACGTCATACCTAAGAGCAACATGATTATCCGTGGCGGCAAGTACTCCGCCCAGATAGTCCTCGCTGCCGTTGACACGGCGCAGCGGCCGGTGGTGTACATCGGCGGCTCACGCCTCAACAACAATACCGGCCTGTATGAGTTTGTTCCCGGCGCACTCGGCACACACTCCTTCTCCGGCTACATCGAGGTCATGGGTGCTGACGGCACTCCCTTCAAGCGTGAGTTCACTTCCGAATATACAGTTATCGAGCCGATGGCGACTATCTCGCCGACGATGATGAATGTGCTGTATGCCGGCATCGACAACCCGATAAGCATCTCCGTTCCAGGAGTCCCCATGGAGCAAATCACTGCCACTATCTCCAACGGCACGCTCACTCGCAACGGCAACCTCTGGGTAGCCCGCGTGAGCAAAGTCGGCGGGGAGGCTGACATTTCCGTCAGCGCACAGGTAGAAGGCCGCACCATGGCTGTCGGCGCGATGAAGTTCCGCATACGCAAGTTGCCCGACCCGACGGCATACCTCGCCATTGGCGACAGCCAGTACAAGGGCACGCCCAAGCGCATCTCCAAGGGCGCGTTGCTCGGCTGCCGGGGCGTGAGCGCGGCTCTCGACGACGGCATATTGCAGATACAGTATTCCGTAGTCTCATTCTCAACCGTGTTCTTCGACCAGATGGGCAACGGCATCCCAGAGGTGTCTGCCGGCAACTCGTTCTCAGCCCGTCAGGTCGAGCAGTTCAAGAGGCTTAAGCCCGGCAAGAGCTTCTTCATCACCAATATCAAGGCCAAAGGCCCGGACGGCATAGTCCGCGACATCTCCCCGATGGAGGTGGGGCTGAACTGACGCCCCGACACGGCGAAATACTAACAACAACAAGACACATCAGAAAGCAGAATATATGAATCTCACCCGCAAAATCGTATTGGCCTCCGCAGCCGCCCTCGTGGCTACGCTCACTGTAGTGGCGCAGGTAGAATCTGCCGGCGGCGTGCGTAAACGCTCCGAGAACGACCGTAAGAAGAAAGCCGAAAGCGGCCCGGTGATAACCGATCGCATGCAGTCATTCTTCGAGAACAAGGAACCGCATGATGCCGACATGGCATATATGCGCGAGATTTACCGCCAGATTGACCTCACCAACGAAGCCAATACCCCACTCTATTACCCGGAAGATGTCACCGACGGACAGGAAAACCTGTTCCGCCTGATTCTGCGCCTGGTGGTCGAGGGTCGCATCCCGGCTTACGAATACCTCGACGGCAGAGAGGTGTTCTCCGACCAGTACAAGGTCAAGGTGGGCGATATGCTCGACCGCTTCGACATTTACTACACAAAGGGGAACGGCTCGACCGAGAAGAACCCGAAATACGAGATTGCGGAGGCAGACGTGCCGACAGCGCAGGTGCTCAACTACTACATCATCGAGAAATGGGAGTTTGACCGCCGCTCAAACAGCATGAAGACCCGCGTTGAGGCCATTTGCCCTGTCCTCAACAAGATAGGCGATTTCGGCGGCGAAACACGCTACCCGATGTTCTGGGTCAAGTTTGACGCGCTCCGCCCATGGCTCGCGCAGCAGTACATCTTCCTTACCGATGACAACAACCTGCCGCAATACAGCCTTGACGACTATTTCAACCTTGGCATGTACAAGGGCGACATATACAAGACCAAGAACCTGCGTAACCTGTCGATGGTGCAGATGTTCCCCGATGACGACGACCGCAAGGCGGCGCAGGACAGCATCGACCGCCGTCTGCGCTCATTCGGCAAGAACCTGTGGGTACCCACTCGCGAGGAATACCTCGCCCAGCGTGAGGCAGAGGAGGCTCGTGCCGCCGCGCTTGCCGCCGGCGATACTATCCCCGAGCACAAGACAGAGGTGGCAGAGGGTGATGCCAGCGAAAGCAAAACCTCCTCAGTGCGCAAGAACAAACGCGCCAAGAAGAGCAGCTCCAATAACAAGAAGCCGAAACAGCCCAAGCAGGCAAAGGTGAAGCAGTCCTCCTCGTCCTCAAATTCCAACGCAGTCAAATCCGTGCGTCGCCGCAAACGCTGACGCTCTGGTCTTTAACATTTCAGCGAGGATGCACCATGTGTGGCGCATCCTCGCTTTTGATTGCGCAGCAGGGTAGGGATTTGGCGTACTGTGTCTGCTTGAACGTGCAGCATATCAACAACATACATTCTAGCAGCCCTTCGGACACGGCACGCCGTGTCCCTACCATGACAACACATTCAATCTCCTGTTTCGGACGGCTGCAAAAGTCATAATGACCATGCCGCTAAATACGCTTGCTTATTATTCCTGCAATTTGTATATATTACAACCATGGTATCAACAGTCGTTGCGCAGCCATGAAAGCAAATTGCAGCCGATAATGTGCGATTATCGCTTGTCGTATGGGTATTTGGCTTGCATTTCAGTGCAACAGATGTGAAACAACGCGAGGCTGAATTTGCGATGAAATGACTGGCGGCTTCATTTTTATCTCAAAAATATTTGTGTGTCTCGATTTTAATCAATAACTTTGCCGCATTAACTAAATAAAATCATCATGAAGAAACCTCTATTGTTTCTGCTGGTGGCGGCAGTGTCGCTCGCAGCATCAGCGCAAGTTCGCGTCGATTCGCTGAACCGGCTGGTGCTTGGCAATGACGGCTGCGCTAAGGCCGGCGGCAAACTGCGTGTCGAGGCTCACGACGTTCAGTTTGGTTCAGGCTTCATAGTCGAACCCGGCGGAACGATAGACATACAAATCAAGAAATAACAAACAGAGGCGTATCGGATTATATTCAGGCAGAGAGGGCAACAATCCTTCTCCGCCTGAATAAAACATCAATTACACCATTCAAATGCAATACCAATGAAAATAATCAAAATAACAGCATTGTTGATTGCAATGCTCTGCACGGCAATTGCCGCTTCGGCTGCAAAGCCGTTTGTGAGGGAAGGCAAGTACTGGAAACATTCGATATCCACAGATTGGATAAGCAATTGGAGTTTCACCGAAAACACCATGTACTTCGGGTCTCCTGAAGAACTGTACGGCAAGACATACTTCCCGGTAAAAGCAACAGAAACCGACGAGGTATATGCTTATATGCGGCAGGACGGCGGCAAGGTCTACATACTCGTTGACGGCTCAATTTATGAACAGCTGTATTACTATCAAGACGACACCGAGGTCACGCTTGCGCCGGGAGACGAGGTTCTGG
>CAKUKR010000052.1 GCA_934663645.1 uncultured Muribaculaceae bacterium
GAAAAACTGCGCAACAGGTTAGCGTCGGAGTTCGTCGCGGAGGAACTGTGCGGTGTAGGTGTCTGTGGCGGCAATCTCCTCAGGCGTTCCCTCGGCGATTATCTTTCCGCCGTCGCGGCCTCCTTCGGGTCCCATGTCGATGATGTAGTCGGCGCATTTGATGACATCCATGTTGTGTTCTATCACCACGACGGTGTTCCCTTTGTCGGCGAGGCGGTCAATTACAGTCATAAGCACGCGGATGTCCTCGAAGTGGAGGCCAGTGGTCGGCTCATCGAGTATGAAAAGCGTCTTGCCGGTGTCGCGGCGAGCAAGCTCGGTGGCAAGTTTGACGCGCTGGTTCTCGCCGCCGCTGAGGGTACTTGACGGCTGGCCGAGCTTGATGTAGCCGAGGCCTATCTCTTTCAGTACCTTGATTTTGCCGACTATGGCGGGTACGTTGGCAAAGAAGTCCACAGCCTGGTCTACGGTCATGTCGAGCACGTCGGCTATCGACTTCCCTTTGTAGCGCACTTCGAGTGTTTCGCGGTTGTACCGTTTGCCACGGCACTGGTCGCACGGCACAAGCACATCGGGCAGGAAGTTCATTTCTATGGTCTTGTAGCCGTTGCCCTTGCATGCTTCGCACCTGCCGCCGGAGATGTTGAACGAGAAGCGGCCAGGCTTGTAGCCGCGCAGTTTCGCTTCTGGCAGAGCCACAAACAGGTTGCGTATGGCTGTGAAAACGCCGGTATAGGTCGCTGGGTTGGAGCGTGGGGAGCGTCCAAGAGGTGACTGGTCTACGGTGACAACCTTGTCGATGTGTTCCAGCCCTTCGATGCTTTCATACGGGAGAGGCTCGAGTGTAGACCGGTACAGCTTACGGTTGATGATAGGGTAGAGCGTACCCTCGACGAGCGAGGACTTGCCGCTGCCGCTTACGCCTGTGAAGCATACGAACTTGCCGAGGGGCAGCCTAAGCGTCACGTTTTTCAGGTTGTGTCCGCACGCGCCGTTTATGACGATATGTTTGCCGTTGCCAGGCCTGCGGGTCGCAGGGACTTCAATTTTGCGTGAGCCGTTCAGGTAATCGGCTGTCAATGTGTGAGATCTCATCATGTCGGCTGGTGTGCCGGAGAATACGACCTCTCCTCCGTGTGCGCCGGCTCCAGGCCCGATGTCTATGACGTAATCGGCGTTAACCATGATGTCGCGGTCATGTTCCACTACTATTATGGAGTTGCCGTTGTCGCGCAGCTGCCGGAGGCTGTCTATCAGCTTCATGTTGTCGCGCTGGTGGAGACCGATAGAGGGTTCATCGAGGACGTACAGGACATTGACGAGCTGCGAGCCGATTTGAGTGGCAAGGCGTATGCGCTGGCTCTCGCCGCCGCTGAGCGTTGCGCTTGCGCGGCTGAGCGACATATAGTTGAGTCCTATGTCGATGAGGAATTTGAGCCGGGTGCGTATTTCCTTCAGGATTTCGGCTGCCACTTGCCGCCGGGCCTGGTCGAGGCGGTCTTCAAGCCCGAGCGTCCACTCGTACAGCGACGCAATGTCCATGGTCGCCACATCGTGGATGGTCTTGTTGTCTATGAAGAATTGCAGGGCAATCTTGTTCAGCCTTGAGCCGTTGCACTCAGGGCAAACCTTACGAGAGAAGAACTGGCCGCTCCATTTGTTGGCCTCTCGCCCGGCATCGTCGTCCTGCTGCATCTCGATATACTTGACCAGCCCTTCGTAGGATAGCGAGCCGTAAGTGCCAGCCAGCGGCGAGTTCGTGAGGTTGAGGCGTATGTCCGAGCCGTTCATGATTTCGTCTATGGCCTCTTGAGGCAATTTGTCGAGGGGTGTGTCGAGGGTCGCTCCGTATGCTTTGCAGATTGCTTCTATCTGCAAGAATATCAGGCTGTTCTTGAATTTTCCGAGCGGCGCTATGCCTCCTCCCTTGATGCTCTTGCCCTTGTCGGGCATAATCTTCTCCTCATCGATTATGTTGACTGTGCCGATGCCTTTGCAACGAGGACATGCCCCTTGCGGAGAATTGAATGAAAAGTTGTGCGGAGCAGGTTCGGGGTATGAGATGCCGCTCTCGTCATCCATTAGCATCTGGCTGTAATGGCGTGTCTCGTCATTGTCAACATCGTATATCATCATCTGCCGCTCGCCGATGTTGAGGGCATTGCCTACGGATTCTTTCAGGCGCGGCAGGTCGCTGTCATTGGCGCGAAGCCTGTCCACCACCAGCTCTATGGAGTGGTTTCGGTATCGGTCCACCTTCATGCCGTAAGTCAGCTCTGTGAGCTTGCCGTCGATGCGCACATACAGGTAGCCCTTCTTACGTATGGTCTCAAACAGCTCCTTGTAGTGTCCTTTGCGGTTTTTGACGAGCGGCGCGAGTATGTATATCTTGCGACCTGTGTATCTTCTGGCAATAAGGTCAACAATCTTCTCACGGGTGTATTTTACCATTGGGCGTCCCGTCTTGTAGCTTCGGGCTTCGCCCATGCGTGCATATAGGAGGCGGAAGAAGTCGTATATCTCCGTGGTCGTGCCTACGGTGCTTCGCGGGTTCTTGTTGACGGTCTTTTGTTCGATGCTGATGACTGGGCTAAGGCCTGTAATCTTGTCAACGTCGGGGCGTTGCAGCGAGCCAAGCATATTGCGGGCGTATGAGGAGAAAGTCTCTATATAGCGGCGCTGCCCTTCGGCGAAAATTGTATCGAAGGCGAGTGACGACTTGCCGCAGCCGCTCAGTCCTGTTACCACACACAGTTTGCCGTGAGGTATGGTGACATCAATGTTCTTCAGGTTATGCACTCTTGCCCCGTACACCTGCACAGCGTCGGATGGCATCATATCATATTCCATTTGATATATGCGATTTAAGCGTCAATCATCTCCGAGTCTTGGAAACGAGGGCGTGTCATTCCTCGGCAGACTGCCCGTTGCCGTATGTCTTATAGCGGAGTATGTTTATGTCGCCCGATTTCTTGTACTTTTTGCCGTCAGCGCCGGTGGCGTTGATGACATAGTAGTATACGCCGGGTTTCACGAGCTTGCCGTTGCGCTTGCCGTCCCAGCCTTGTTCAGGGTCGGTGAAGTGGAAAATCTCGTTGCCGTAGCGGTCGAAAATCCAGCACTCGAAATCGATTATGGAGCGGTAGCTCACTTTCCACTCGTCGTTGACACCCTCGCTTGCGCCCGGGGAGAATGCGTTGGGGCATTTCAGCTCGCTGTCGCCTATGGTGACGGTGTATGTGTCGCCGTACTGCTCGCAAGAGCCATCGCTGTTGCTGCCCACATAACGGACGTATATAGTGCCTTGCTGCATGAACGTGTAGTCGAGGTCGCGGTCGGTGATGCGGTATGTGATGTCCTCAAACTCCATGTCGTTTGCCATCTGCCACTCATGGTGGACCACGCCTTCGGTGCTGTATGAGCGGAATGATATTTCAGCTGGGGCAGAGCCGCCAAGGCCTGTCTCGCCCGCACTTATCTGGTTTGACTTCTTGTCCTCGTCATCCTCGCTGTCCTGCTGCTGTTCCGCCGTGGTGTATACCTCTATTGCCTTTGGCTCAAACAGTTCAGACTCAACTTCCTGCGTCATCCCCCATAGCCGCAGGAAGCGGTCGCCCGAGACATGGAAGTATGTACGGCAATAGACCGGAGGGGTTATGGTGAGTTCAGAGCGGAGGTATTCAAACGACTTGACGGTCTCTTGCTGTTCGTATTGCGTGTTGTCCTCGCTCCATGCTTGTGTGTCGTATCTTACTTCAATCTGCCTGTCCACGGTGCGCTGCTGTCCGGTCACGCTGTAGTAATGTATCGGATCGCCCGTGCCGGTTACGACAATAGCGGTGTTCTCGCACTGCTGCTCGGCTGCAGGGGCTGCGCTGTGCAGTTCCAGCGAGTGAGGCCGGTAGTTGACCACCCAGAAGCAATGGCGTTCAGTGCCGTCGTCGATGATATAGCCCATGTCGCCCTCGACGCTTGCGAGGGTATATTCATTCCCACTGTGTGTGACACCGCTGATTTCCTCTGCGAAGCCGCCGCCGAGGTTGCTGTACCTGTACCAAGTCACATTGCCGGAGGCTGCGGTGTAGGTCATTGAGACTGCGGATGTGTCGTAGACCACGAAAATATTTTCAAGGCCGGAGTTCTTGTCAGGGGTTATTTCGATTATTTCCCTCTGCGAGCCGGAGAAGGAGACGGCCGCAAGCAGCGGTGTCGCAGGCAGCAATGCCGCCGCTGCCATAGCATATTTCAGTAGTGTGGATGATGTCATGGTCAATGCTGTATAAACCAACGTGCAGCGTCGCCGCCGCACCCGACACGCATTTGCGCAGTCAAAAAGCATACGCAAAAACGCAGTCGCCGTATTATGATAAAACGTACGAAACGGCAGGTTTATTGCCCTGCGGAAACGCTGTCACATTCTCTTGAGGTCGGCTTCAATGGCCTCAAGTGCAGCGGACAGATCCTTGCAGAATGGTATGCGGTCAGCAATGGCGCTGATGCCGTGCAGGACGGTTGCGTGACGGCGGTTCAGCTTTGCGCCTATTGCGGGAGAGGACAGTTTGGTGTGCTTGTGGGCGAGATACATTATCATCTGCCGGGCATCGGCAATGTCCCGTACGCGACTCTTGGAGAAGATGACATCCGGGTTCAGGTGGTAGAAACCTGCAGTCGCTTCGACTATCATGTCGAAGTTTATGGAGTGCTTCTGCACCTTGACTGTGTGCCGCATCACCTCGTGGGCGAGGTTTACGTCTATCGGGACTCTACGCGCAATAGAGTTGGTTATCAAGCTCATAACAATGCCTTCGAGCTGTCGCACAGAGCCGTCTGCATTGTCGGCAATGACATCGATCACGTCCTGCGGCAGGTTCAGTCCGTTGTGTTCCGCTTTTGATTTCAGTATCGCCTTGCGCAGCTGCAGGTCGGGCTTCTTCATTTCAGCCACCACGCCCCATTTGAAGCGGTCTATCAGGCGGTCGGTAACGCCGTCCAGATCTACTGGCGCACGGTCGCTGGTGAAAATCAGGTGCTTGCCGTGCTGGTGGAGGTGGTTGAAGATTGGGAAGAGGACATTCATTGTGCCGTCCTTGCCCGAGATTTCCTGAAGGTCGTCTATAAGCAGAACGTCGATGTTCTGGTACCAGCGCAGGAAATCAGGCACTTTGTGCTGCATATATGCTGTGCTGCACTGGTTCTGGAACTCGCGGTACGTCACATAAAGCACCCGGCTGTTAGGGTGGGTCTCCTTGATGCGCAATCCTATTGCCTGTATGAGGTGGGTCTTGCCCACTCCGACTTCTCCGTACAGGAAGAACGGGTTGAAATCCGTCTTTTCCGGGTGGTTTGCGATGAACTCGGCTGTCACGAAAGGCAGGTGATTGCTTTGACCCACGCAGTAGTTGTCAAAGTTGTACGCCGGGTTGAGCTGAGGGTCAACGTCGGCATACTGCACGTTGACGAAAGGGGACGCCGGCCCTTGCGCCGAGGTAAAGCTCTTGTTGACGGCTATGCTTGACTGGCGAGTGCTGGGTATGTGAACCACCGACGCGGTGTCGTCCTTGACCATTGCGACATTATAAACCAGCTTAATCTCCTTGCCGAACACTCGCTGCAACGACATACGCAGTATCTCGTAGAACTTTTCCTCATACTGTTCCTTGTAGAACATCGAGGGCAGTTCCAATGTCAGCACATCGTCTTGATATGACACTGCTTTGGCACACTTGAACCATGTGTCAAACTTTTCGTTGCCTATGTTGTCGTGGATGATTTTGAGGCATCCGTTCCACAACTCCTGGAAGTTCTCGTTCATAATGTCGGCTCTGTGACCAGTCGAAACCAGTCGATTTGGAACTACAAAATTGCAAAAAAAATATCAGATAAAAAAACGGCGTTTCTCTTTGATTTTTAGTGAGCGTTATAATGCTACTGATATTCAGGAGGTTGTAAGCGTATATTGACGACATGGCAATATGCTCTGTTTTGAGATGGCATAATGTGCGTGTATTCAGCGTGTTACAATGTTGATCATAGTTCATGGTCAGCATGGTCAGTCGCTTTGGTTGTAAGTATTTCAAAGGAAAACAGGGAGTGCGCTTATTTGAATTGATTCAAAATAAGCGCACCGCCGTGATATGTGAACTCAAACTTTAGTTCTTGTCTTGCTGGCTTGGAACTACAGTGATGCTGTCTCCAGGCAATGTGTCGCGGACACTGTCGGTGTCTGTCGCCTGCAGTATTCGCTCTCTTTCGTGTGTAATAATTTGTCTGACTTGGTCTGAATCTCCTATTGCCTCTATGCCGCAAACAGTCAATACCAGCCCGATAATCCATGCCGTGAGCAACGAGACACGGAAGGTGCGGGACATACGGCGAGAGCCGGCAAAAATGGTGTATAGCAGTGAGAAAAGCGGTATTCCGACTGTTATGACTACTCCGATTGCTGTACAAAGCATCATGCATCCCTCTCCGGACGGTTCGATAGGCCCCGGCAGTTCAATGCCGAATACGCCGATGGCTACCAGCAGCGAAATCAGGATTATAAGAACAATGAACAGACCGAGGACTACAGGGGTGCATATTGTGCCGATGATAACCAGAATGACTTTCGCAAACGCGGCGCAGATTTGGCTAAACGTATCGGCAAAACGTTTGCTGCCGGACATCTCGTCATCCGGTATTGGTTGTGTAGCGCCTTTGTCTGACTTGTCGAACATTCCTTTAACGGTTTTCCCGATATTGTCGAATGTCGGCTTATCGCCGTTCATCTGCATACGGTCTGCTGCAGTTCTCGCTTCGGGGATTATTATCCACAGAGCCAGATATACAATCGCTGCAGTATAGAATGAAAGAAAGCACAGGCACACCACGGCAAGGCGTATCCATGTCGGGTCGGCATTCAGGTATGCCGCAATGCCAGAGCATACGCCGCCAAGGCGTTTGTTGGACGGGTCGCGGAAGAACCGCTTTTTGATTTGGATGTTGTCGTCGGTGAATGGCGGCGGAGGGCAAGCTCTTGCGCCAGAGCCTTGCGTGTCTGTCTCATATCCTGACCCGGATTTGTCATTGGCATTCTCCGCTTCGCCCAAAGCCATGTCGTCGTCAAACTCCTGAGGCTGGCCTATCTGGTCAATGACGCTTTTGGCCATGTCGAGGGTGATTATGCTGTTGCCCTGGGCGATTCTCTGCTCCAGCAGTTCGGCTGCGCGGGCTTCGATGTCTCCGGCAAGTTCTTCGGCGTCCGGCTGGTTGCGGTATACATGCTTGATTGTTTCGAGATATTGGCTGAGGAGTTCGTATGCATCTTCATCAATGGTGAATGCCCGGTTCCCGAGGTTTATGTTAACTGTCTTGTTCATCGTTGTTTAGTTCTTTCAGGTGAGTTACTACGTTGCATATTTCGTCCCATGCATCGGACATGATGTCGCGGGTTCTTCGGCCCTGGTCTGTGATGAAGTAATACTTCCGGGGCGGCCCTTGTGTTGACTCCTGCCACTGGTAGTCGAGTTTCCCCTCGCGCCGCATGCGGTTGAGCAGGGTGTACAGCGTCCCTTCCACGACTATCAGGTGAGCCTTTTTCAGCCGGTCGATTATGTCAGATGAATAGGCCTTGCCGTTTGACAGCAGCAGCAGTATGTAATATTCCAGCACCCCCTTGCGCATCTGCGCGCGGATGTTTGATTCATCGCTCATAGCAATCCTCCTCCTTTATTTCCGCTTTCGACAGAATCGTTGTTGTCTATCGTGCTGTTCACACGCTTCACATCCTGGCGCAGGTTGCCGAAGTTCCATGTCAGCGACATGCCTACAGACCAGCTTTGCCGCCCGTACTTGCCGGTGGTTCTGATATCGTCTGTCTTGGTAGTGTACGACCAGTATGTGTGTTTCTCCAGCACGTTTGTGGCGTAGGCCGAGAGCGTCAGCGACTTGTCCTTGAGGAAATCCTGACTGAGTCCGAGGCCGTAGTAGTGCCAGCCGCCGTAGTTGCCTTGCAGGTTAGGCTGGTTGGAAGCCATGCCGCCGTATGCGTTGACGCGCATGTTCCAGGGCATGGAATAGCTCCAGTTGGCGTTGAAGTCACCACGCCATCCCGAATTGTAGAGGTTCATCGGCTTCACGTCAAAGTCGCTGTAAGCCACAGTGCCGTTTATGCTCGCAGCCATGCGCGGGGTAATGTTCCAGTTGATGAAGGCGTTGAGCGAAGTCTCCTGCTTGCGGCCTATGTTCATGCTTGTCTGGTAGATGATGCCGTCTTTCAGGTATGAGTATTCGCTGATGAGGTCGCTTATATTGGCGTATTCCAGGCGGAGGCTGTACGAGAAGTTGCCGGCATACGATGAATAACCCAGCGACACGTTGTTGCTGCGCTGTGAGGTCAGGTCAGGGTTGCCCTGACGCACAGTGTTTTGTGTCAGCGATAGCTGGTACGGATTCAGCTGCTCGATGGTCGGCCGGGATATGCGCATATTGTAGGCGACGCGCAGCACCGACATTGGCGAGAATGAGTAGGAGAGGGAGGCGTTGGGTACAACGTCGTGGAGGCGAGACGAGAAGTCTTCGCGCCCGGCAGTGTAGAAGTCTACGCCGAGGTGAGTGTACTCGTATCTCAGCCCGGCAACTGCGGTCACTTTGCCGAAAGTGCCAGTGTATGCACCGTATGCCGCGCCGATGTTGCGGTATTGCTTCATGTCTACATAGTCGTCTTTGCTGTTGGTCAAGCTGTTGCGGTCAGCTCCGGCGAGCAACCAAGACTCGTTGCGGTTGTCGGTAAGCAGCACTTTCGCTCCTGCCTCGACAGTGTGCTTGTCGCTCAGCCTGTTGTGGTAGTCTATCTGGGTGGTATATTCGTTGTTGTTGGTGTTCATGTCCTGGAGCGTGGTGTTGTCAGCCATGTCCATGCCTGTGTAGTCATACTTGTCTTGGAACACCTTAAGCCGGAAGTGCTTCAGATTGTACTGGAAGCTGCCGACCAGCGTGTGGTCAGGGCGGTTGAACGAGTGTTGGTATGATACGTTTGCGGTGAGCGATGTCGTGTTGATGCCGCCGTCAGTGTCTGTCTTGAAACTCCACAGCGGAGTGCCGTTGCGGCTTTCCATTGTGGTCGTAGAGTTGATTAGCTGCTCGCCGGCGATGTGTTGCACGTCTGCGTTGACTGTGAACAGGTTGTTGGCGTTTGGCTCCCAAGACAGAGCCATATTGCCCTGTGTGAAGTCATACGCGTTGTCGCGCTTCACATATCCGTCTTCGGTCAACAGGTGGTTAATGTCGTCATTGAGGTATTCTGTTGTTGTCTGGCTGCTCCCTGAGCGTGCCAGCGGCCGTGAGTTGGCGTATGTCAGCGATGCGCTTGCGGTGACGTTGCGCACTTTGCCGCGTATGAAGCCCGAGCCTGACAGCCTGTCAGTGGCAACGCCGGCTGTAAGCGAGCCGCTGTAGCCGTCGGTGGTTGCGCTTGCAGATTCTTCGGTGACGATGTTCAGGATGCCGCCTGTTCCCTCTGCGTCATATTTCGCGCCCGGCTCTGTGAGTACCTCGATGCGCTTAATCGCGTTGGCGGGCATCGCCTTGAGCACGCGCTGAGGCTCGCTGTCAAACATCGGGTTGGGGCGGCCGTTCAGGTAGATGCGGAAATCTGTGTTGCCGTTCACACGGATGTTGTCCTGTCCGTCAACTGTCACCATCGGGACTTTGCGGAGCATCTCCAGAACGGTGCTGCTCTTTGCCACGGGGTCTTCCGATACGTTGTACTGCAGGTTTGCGCCGTCAGACACTACGAGCCGCTTGCGCACCGATACCGTCACCTCTGACAGCATGGTCTCGTCTGGCTGCATAACCACGTCGCCAAGCACGTATGCGCTCTTGTCGGCTGTTACCAATACCGGCACTGTGAGGTCTTTCATGCCGAGGTACTCGAATGTCACGGTGTATTCACCGGGCTTGTCGAGCGTGAAGGAGAACACGCCGTCCATGTCTGTCACATAGTTTGCCAGCGGGTGTTCCGGTTGGTCTGCCGCACTGTATATATGGTATACGGTGGCGGGGCATGTATCGCCGTTGCTGTCGATTACTCTGCCGTTTATGGTGTATTGCGCTGACATAGTTGCCGGAATGGCAAGTGCCAACGCAACTGCGGCTTGCTTGATAATGAAGTTGTACGAACCCATATTCTGTTGTTATGTTGTTGGTTTCAAATGTTTTGAAGGTGATTAGGCTGTGCCTTTCTCCCTTTCACGCTGCAAAGTTACTACTTTTTGTGGTACTATGCAATACATAGTACTGAAAATATTTCGGTATTGTTGCGTCAAACAGTACTGCGGCGTATATAAAAATACGTCCAAAAATCTGATATTCAGACTTCTGGACGTATTGTCACTTATTCTATTTAATTTTTCTGTTGACGGAAGTGTCAGTCATTGCGGAACACGAGGTCGTCGCCTTGGCGGTCGATGACTATCGGGTGGTCGCGGTCTACCTTTTGCGCGAGGATGTCTTTTGACAGCTCGTTGAGTATCATGCGCTGTATGGTACGCTTGACAGGACGTGCGCCAAATTCGGGGTCATAGCCGTCCTCTGCGAGGAGTTCAACAGCTGAGGGTGTGATGGTGAGTTTCACTCCGTTGGTGGCAAGCATCTTGCGTATGCCGCGTATCTGAAGCTCGACTATCTGCTGTATCTCCTTCTTGTCGAGCGGCGTGAACATCACTATCTCGTCGATTCGGTTCAGGAACTCGGGACGGATGGTCTGTTTCAGCAGCTCGAGAACATCAGTCTTCGTGCGATCTATGGTCTCGTCGCGGTTGCTATCTGTCATCTTCTCGAAATTCTCGCGTATCATCTGCGACCCCATGTTGGAGGTCATGATGATTATGGTGTTCTTGAAGTTGACAAACCGTCCCTTGTTGTCAGTCAGGCGACCGTCGTCTAGCACCTGAAGGAGAACGTTGAACACATCCGGATGTGCCTTTTCGATTTCATCGAACAGCACCACGCTGTATGGCTTGCGGCGCACGGCCTCAGTCAGCTGGCCGCCTTCGTCATAGCCAACGTATCCCGGAGGCGCGCCGACCAGACGAGAGACAGAGTGCTTCTCCATGTATTCGGACATGTCGATACGTGTCATAGCGTCTTCGCTGTCAAACAGGTAGTCTGCCAACGCCTTGGCCAACTCTGTCTTGCCGACACCCGTAGTGCCGAGGAACAGGAACGAGCCGATAGGGCGGCGTGGGTCGTTAAGCCCGGCACGTGAGCGGCGCACAGCATCTGCTACCGCACGTATAGCCTCATCCTGTCCGACTACACGGTGGTGCAGTTCCTCCTCGAGGTGCAGCAGCTTCTCCTTGTCGCTCTGTGCCATCTTCTTGACTGGAATGCCAGTCCAGCGGCTTACGATTTCCGCGATGTCGTCTGCATCGACCTCCTCTTTAATCAAAGCCCCGTCGCCCTGCAGCTCTTTCAGCTTGGCCTGGATGGACGTGTTCTCATCCTCCTTTTGCTTGATGCGCGAGTAACGTATCTCTGCCACCTTGGCATAGTCGCCGTCACGCTCGGCGCGGTCGGCCTCGAGTTTCAGCTGCTCGATGTCAATCTTGTTCTGCTGAATCTTGTTGATTTCAGTCTTTTCAGCTTTCCACTTGGCTTTGAGCGACTTTTCCTCGTCGCGGAGGTCAGCGAGTTCCTTGTCGATTTCAGCTATCTTGGCATCGTTGCTTTCGCGTTTCAGAGCCTCACGCTCGATTTCGAGCTGCTTGATTTTGCGGGTTGCCTCATCGAGTGCTTGGGGCATCGAGTCCATTTCCAACCGCAGCTTTGATGCAGCCTCATCGATAAGGTCAATGGCCTTGTCGGGCAAGAAGCGGTCGGTGATGTAGCGTGTACTGAGCTGAACAGCGGCGATGATGGCCTCGTCTTTGATACGCACCTTGTGGTGGTTCTCATACCGTTCCTTCAATCCACGGAGTATGGATATTGAGGACATCTCGTCAGGCTCGTCCACCATTACCTTCTGGAAACGGCGTTCCAGAGCCTTGTCCTTCTCGAAATACTTCTGGTACTCGTCGAGTGTCGTCGCGCCGATAGAGCGGAGTTCGCCACGAGCCAATGCCGGTTTCAGGATGTTTGCGGCATCCATTGCGCCCTCGCCCTTGCCGGCGCCGACCAGTGTGTGTATTTCATCGATAAAGAGGATGATCTCGCCGTTGCTCTGCGTCACCTCGTTGACAATGGCCTTAAGACGCTCCTCAAACTCGCCCTTGTACTTTGCTCCAGCGACGAGCGCTCCCATGTCAAGCGAGTAAATCTGCTTTGACTTCAGGTTTTCAGGCACGTCGCCGCGTACTATACGGTGTGCGAGCCCTTCGGCTATCGCCGTTTTGCCAGTACCCGGCTCGCCGACGAGCATCGGGTTGTTCTTGGTGCGCCGTGACAATATCTGCAGCACACGGCGTATTTCCTCGTCTCGGCCGATGACAGGGTCGAGCTTGCCGCTGCGTGCGCGGTCGTTCAGGTTGATGGCGTACTTGCTGAGAGCCTGATATGTATCCTCGGCGCTCTGTTCGGTGACCTTGTTGCCTTTGCGCAGCTCGCGTATCGCCATTTCCAGCCCCTTGTCGGTTATGCCGGCATCCTTCAGAGCCTGTCCGGCCTTGCCGCTGCTGCGCAGTATGCCCATCAGCATTGCCTCGATAGACACGTATTCGTCACCCATCGACTTTGAGAAATCGACGGCCTTCTGCATAGCGTCGTTGGCGTCGCGGCTCAGGAACACGTCGCCGCCCGACACTTTGGGCAGCGAGCGGATGTCAGCCTCAATTGCGCCCTTGACAGAGTTCAGGTTGGCTTCCAGCTTTTGGAACACGAAGTTCACGATGGATTCACCCTCATCTATCAGTGCTTTCAGGATGTGAGACGGCTCAATCTGCTGCTGTCCGACACTTCGGGTCAACTCGATGGCCTTCTGTATCACCTCCTGTGATTTGATGGTAAAGTTGTTGAAATTCATATAGTAGTGCGTATATTGTTTCGTTTGTTGCATGTCGTGATTGCATAGCCGCTTTCATACGTCTTTTCCAATCATTCATACCATAAACACACCTCAACATGAAAAGTTTTGCACGTATGTATTTTTGTTACATTTTTATTCTGGTTAAAACTGCGGCTGGTTTGAGGCTCTGTATTCCTTGGGCGACATGCCCAGCAGCTTGCGGGCATAGCGTGCGAAGTAGGTCGGAGTAGAGAAGTCCATGCGTTCTGCTATCTGCGTGACAGACAGGTCGGTATTGTTGAGGTAGTTCTTGATTATAGGTGTTGCGTGTGCTTCTATATAATGTGACACGCTCTGACCTGTCAGGCGGCGTATGGTGTCTGACAGGTATTTCGCTGATACATTCAGCCGCTGCGCGTAGTAGGAGGGGGAGCGGTGATGCTCCGGAAGTCCAGACGCGAGCAAAGCCATGAAGGCTTTCAGCACGTACAGGGGGTGCTCATTGGCGGTGAACGAACCGCGCTGCGAGGAGTGGATCTCAAACAGGTCGTTCATCATGGTCAGTGACAGAGCGCCCATAATGCTTCGGTGGAATGTTAGGTGTGTCATGCCGATGCGCTGGCCGATGCGTCGCAGGTCGTCGTACAGCCATTGCACCTGTTCGGGGGTGGGTTTCAGGATCGGATTCTCGTACAGGCTTACGCTGCCCCCTATGCCGTAGTGGCTGCCTGGCAATTGCGACTCAAGAAATGCGCGGGGAGCGATATACGACAGGCTGCGGAAGTCTGCGGACGGACTAAGTGAGGCGATACGCTCTGGCGAACCAATGACTGCTACTTCGCGCTCGCGCAGCACAAACTCACGTCCGGCATAAAGGAATTTGACTTCACCTCGCAGACACAGTATGTGCGCCACCCAATTTTTCAGTTCCCAAAAGCGGATGTCCCCGATGTTTTCAGTGTATATCCAGTCGCTCATGGTGCAAAGATACTCATTTTGGCGCAATTTGTGACTGTTATTGCGCGAATTGTGGCGGAATTTTCTCGCTTGCCAGGCGTTATATGAATAAACCAAGCAACAAAAACACGATATTATGGATACAGTAAAACTTTCAAACGGAGTGGAGATGCCGCTTTTGGGTTATGGTGTATACCAAATCGCTCCCGAGGACACAGAGCGTTGTGTGCGTCAGGCCATCGAGGTCGGCTATCGCAGCATCGACACGGCACAGGCATATTTCAACGAGGCGCAGGTAGGCGAGGCTATCGCCGGCAGCGGCCTGAACCGTGACCAGATTTTCCTGACCACGAAAGTGTGGATAAGCAATGCCGGTGAGCAGAGAGCTGCGGAGAGCATACGCGAGAGCCTTCGCCGTCTGCGCACTGACTACATTGACCTGCTGCTGATACACCAGCCGTTCAACGACTACTACGGCACTTGGCGCGCCATGGAGGATGCGTATAGCAAAGGCCTCGTGCGTGCTATCGGCGTGAGCAATTTCTACCCCGACCGCTTCATCGATCTGTGCGGCTTCAGCGAAATCAAGCCTATGGTCAACCAGGTGGAGACTCATGTGTACAACCAGCAGGTGGAGGCGCAGAAGATAATGGCAAAATACGGGTGCGCCACCATGGCATGGGCTCCGCTGGCAGAGGGCAGAAACGGTCTGTTCACAGACCCGGTGCTTCAACAGGTTGCCGCAAAATACGGCAAGACAGCTGCGCAAGTGGCTTTGCGTTGGCTGGCACAGCGGCAGGTCATCGCCATTCCCAAAACGACGCATCGTGACCGCATGGAGCAGAATTTCGACATCTTCGACTTCTCGCTCTCCGATGAGGATATGGCTCTGATAGCTACGCTTGACTTGCAGAAGAGCCAATGGTTCTCACACTGCGATCCGGCGCAGGTCGAGCAGTTTGTCGAGTGGGGCAAAAACGTGAGACCATGAGAATGAAGACATTTGCAGCAGCACTGTCGGCAGCTGTGTTTTTCACCTTGCCGGCGTGCGGACAGACACAAAACAGAGATAACAAGATGAATACTAACAGCAAAAGCCTTGTTGTGTACTTCTCCCGTGCTGACGAAAACTATGCCGTCGGCAATATCACGGAGGGCAACACTGCCATTATCGGCAAGATGATTGCCGAGCAAGTAGGCGCAGACACATTCAACATACAGCCAGCCCAGCCATATCCGGCTGAATATGACCCATGCACAGCGGTCGCCAAGACTGAGAAGGAGACAAACGCGCGTCCGGAGATTATAGGCGACGTGAATGTAGAGGCATACGACACTGTATACATAGGCTATCCGATATGGTGGGGCGATGCGCCGATGCCCGTATATACCTTCATCGAGCGGCACGACTGGAGCGGCAAGACAGTCATACCGTTTGTAACGCACGAGGGCAGCGGCGTTGCCGGCTCTGACTGGCTTATAGGGGCTGCATGCAAGGGTGCGACAATCGGCAAACCCTTTGAAATCTACGGACACGTAGCGCAGCAACAGCGCGACAAGGCTCGCGAAGCTGTAACCAAGTTCCTCAACAAACAATAAATGACCATGAAGCCATATATCATTTGCCACATGATGTCGTCTGTTGACGGTCGCATAGACTGTGCAATGACCGAGCAGATAGACCCGACTGACGCATATTACATAGCACTCGATGCGCTAAAATGCGATGCGACGCTCGAGGGGCGCGTGACCAAGCAGATCCACTACGCGCTGCCGCAGCCCTTTGAGGCACACGACAAGACTGCAATCGGCAAGGAGGCCTTCCACAAGGCATCCTCCGGCCCGCGCTATGATGTAGCCGTTGACACACACGGCTCGCTGCGCTGGCCAGAGACAGCCGCAAGCGGCAACTTGCTCGTGGTCACGAGCTGCGAATGCCCCACGGAGTATCACGACTACTTGACTGCCAACAATATATCTTGGATTGCGACAGGGGAGAAGTCTATCGACCTGCGCCGTGCAGCAGAGATATTGTGCGAGCAGTTCGGCGTGAAACGTCTGGCAGTCGTTGGCGGCGGCAATATCAATGGCGCATTCCTGCGTGCCGGGCTGATAGACGAGGTGAGCCTCATGGTAGGCGGCGGCATTGACGGTCGGCGCGGCATGACAGCTGTGTTTGACGGCATAGACGCACCCGACTTCCCTGTCACATTGCTTGACCTGAAAGACGTTACGCGCATGGGCAACACCGTCTGGATGCGTTACGACATACGCCGCTGACGCGGCAGGCCTCTGGCCTTTAACTCTTGCTTAATGAGAGGGTATGCCAAGTTCGGGTGGTATACCCTCTGTTCTATTATGTCGCAGACTGAAATAAACAGTTAATTTTTGAGTTAATCTACATTAAATCGGGGGGGGTAGGCGCGTTTGTATTATCTTTGCACCGAAATAAAACCAACAAATCTATAAACAGGATGTTGATAGCAGCGATTATTATTTACTGCATACTGTGTTTCTTTGCCGGACCATTATGGCCCATCGATATGTTTTTTAAGGCTGGGTGTCTTGGCAAACTCTTTGTGGCGGGCTGGGTAGCGTTGTTGATTGGTGGTATAGGTTCTTAAGCTGATATTATTATGAGTTCAGACAGTGATGGCACAATGGCTGGCGTATTCGGCTGTATAGCACAGATATATATTGTCATAAGTCAGATTATGGCAGTTGTGTTTTTTATTTCCTATTGCAAGGAGGACGACTCCCTTTTGGAAATCATTTTCATAGACAGTTTCTTGTCTGAAATCAAGGGCTTCCTTTGGATTTTCTTCATTTGGTAATATCCTGAACCCGAGTGAGATAAGAACAAGAATTTTGTTGGATGTGTGGCTGTGGCAAAATTCGTCGCACAGTTGTTTACTTGTCAATGTTGTGGCATAAAATAGGGGTGTGCCAAAATCGGCACACCCCATTTGTGTATTGTGTTTGAGTGAGTGGGGAGGATTACTCTGCCACTACTTC
>CAKUKR010000053.1 GCA_934663645.1 uncultured Muribaculaceae bacterium
TTTAAGGGGTGTTCGAAGTTGACAAGCATTGTAATTCCTGACAGTGTCACCAACATAGGCAAGGATGCCTTTTATATGTGTTTGTACTTGACAAGCGTCAAAATACCAAGCTGCGTTACTTGCATCAGCAAAGGTGCTTTCTGGGGTTGCAAATCACTGCTAAGCATCTCGCTTCCCAACACCCTGACCAGCATTGGCGACACGGCTTTTGAATGGTGTGAGTCGTTGAAGAATGTCGAAACACATGATAGTGTAAAAGATATTAGTTATAACGCATTTATGAGTTGTCGTTCTTCCTTTGATGACATTATAACACCCAATGATCTTACCAGCATCAGGAATGGTGCATTTCGAGGATGTTCGTCCTTGACAAGTATCGTAATTCCTGGTGGCGTGATGAGCATCGGCAATGGTGCATTTAGTGGGTGTTCATCCTTGTCGAGCCTCACAATTCCAGACGACGTGACAAGTATTGGCGATTATGCTTTTTATGGGTGTTCTTCCTTGGTGAGCGTCGCAATCCCAAACAGCATTACCAGCATCGGCATTGGTGCTTTTGAGGGGTGTGATTCGCTAAGCAGGAAAATAATAGACAAAATTGAATGGAGGTTCGGTCAGAGTCCCTTTGGTGAACCGGTGGATGAGTTCGATGATGATGATTAACCGTATGGATATTGCCGGCAGGGTAGGGACACGGCGTGCCGTGTCCGCTAGAAATAGCTGCAAATCAACGATATACCCACTCGCTGCCCTTCGGACACGGCACGCCGTGTCCCTACTTTGCCGCGCACTTGCGTATTCGGGACAAAATGACTAATTTTGTGCTGGAAACAACGTCAAACCAAAAGCCAAGACAGATGCAGTACCCTCTCATATCGGAATATGTCCGCGCCATACAGGACGCAGCAAGCAACCTCGACAAACTCGCTCACCTTGAGCCGGTGGCTGACAGCCACGGCGAGCCGTACCGCAGCAGCGGCGCGTTTGCCGTCGTCTTCAAGATGCGCGACCCGAAAACCGGGCGATGCTACGCGCTGAAATGCTTCACGGAGGAGCAGGAGGGGAGAGCCGAGGCGTACCGCCGCATCGCCGACGAGCTGGAGACTGTCGATTCCAATTACCTCACCACAGTGAAGTACTACGAGGGGGAGCTGTTCGTTGACAGCCCCTGCGACGACGACTGCTTCCCGGTGCTGCTGATGGACTGGATAGAGGGAGAGACCATGGAGGCGTACATCGCCGCGCACTGGCGCGACACCTACGCCATGTCGATGCTTTGCTACCGCTTCTGCCGCATGGCGGCGTGGCTGCGGTCGCAGCCGTTTGCGCACGGCGACATCAAGCCGGACAACGTCATGGTTCGCGAGGACGGCACATTGGCATTGGTAGATTACGATGGCATGTTCGTCCCCGCGATGAAAGGTCAGAAGTCGCCGACAATAGGGACGAAAGACTTCAGCCACCCGCTGCGGATGGTTGATGACTTTGACGAGACGATAGACGACTTCACGCTTGCGAGCATCGCATTGTCGCTGAAGGCCATGTCGCTCGACACGACGCTTCGCGAGAAATACGGCGCGGCAGACCGGCTGCTGTTCTCCGTGGACGACTACCGCGACCTGGGCAATAGCGCAGTCCTTGCGGCAATGCAGCCACTGCTGACGGACGCAGACATGCGGACACTCTTGTCACAGTTCCTGCTCGCGAGCGCGAAGAAAGACCTCTCGCAAGCCTCCTTCCGCCTCTTCACGCTCCCCAAGCCTTCCGAACCCGAAATCCTCCACACAGATGTCACAGACGAAGACCTTGCCGAAGCCGTTACTGACGAATACGGCGTGAAATACAGCCCCGACGGTAAACGCCTCCTCAAAGCCCCCGAAAAATTATCCGGCGGTTACACGATAAAGTCTGGTACAAAAGTCATTTGCAATCGAGCTTTTGTGGGAAATAGGCTAGCTAGCATTGCAGTTCCAGACAGCGTGACGCACATCGGCAATGGTGCTTTTTGGAGGTGTAAGTCATTGAAGAGTGTTTCAATACCAAATAATGTGACGGAGATTGGAGAGGGTGCTTTTTCGGACTGTTCTTTGCTGGAGAATATAGAAATTCCCCAAGCTGTGACAATCTTAAGAGATAAATCGTTCTTGGGCTGTTCTTCGCTTAAGACCATTGTACTTTTAGGTATGGTGGAAGACTTAGGTAATTGTGTATTTTTTGGTTGTCATGCACTGGAAGGTATACGACTTCCTGATAGCGTAAAAAACATTGGCAACGGCGTTTTTTATGAATGCAAGTCGTTGGCTAGTGTTGAGATCCCTTACGGCGTAATGAGTATCGGTAATATGGTCTTTGCTGGATGCTCGTCGTTGAAGAGTGTGAAACTTCCCCCATCGGTAAAGGAGATATATGGAAACCCTTTTTGTCGCTGGACTGGAGAGTTGGTAAATCAATCTCCATATTTTGTCTATGACGATGGGGTTTTGTTCAGTAAAAACAAGGATACAATAATTGCGTTCAGACGCCAAAATGCAAATTGGTATTTCATTCCAAATGAGGTGTCGAATATCGGTGCACACGCATTTGACAGTGTGACAACATTGATAAGTGTTTCGATTTCGGAGGGGGTTGAGAAGGTTGGATACCAGGCTTTTAAGGGATGCTCTTCGTTGGAGAATGTTATCATTTCCAATAGTGTTAAAGATATAGCTGATGAAGCTTTTAGTGATTGCATATCGTTGACGGACATATCTATGCCAAATAGTGTGACAAGTATTGGGAGTAGAGTATTTAGTGGGTGTTCATCACTTGTTAGCATTAGATTTTCAGATAGCGTGACAAGTATTTCCGACAGCACCTTTGCTGGGTGTTCGTTATTAACGAGCATTTTAATTCCTGACAGTGTAACGAGCATTGGCGACAGTGCCTTTTGGAAGTGTGAATCTCTGTTGAGCATCACAATACCAGCTTCTGTAAGGGAAATGAAGGGAAATCCATTCTTGGGCTGGAATGGAGAATTGATAAACAAGTCTCCTTATTTTGTATACGAAGAAGATATATTGTTCAACAAAGCTCAGAACAAAATAATTGCGTTCAGGAGACAAGATGCGACCGCGTATGTAATACCCGGCAGTGTGTCCTACATAGGCGATAGTGCTTTTTCAGGGTGTTCAAAGCTAAAGAGCATCACAATCTCCAGCAAAGAGATTAGTATTGGCAACATGGCATTTTCCTGGTGTGAATCGCTTGAGAGCATCTCAATACCCAGCAGCGTGCCGAGCGTAGGCTTCTGGCCTTTTTGTGGGTGTGAATCACTTAGTGAAGAAGCAAAAGCTGAAATCATACGACGCTTTGGCAATCATGTCTTTGGATAAATATATTGACAAACGACTGAATAATAGAGGAATAGATTATGGGAAAGAGAGGTGAGTGGGAGGAGTTCAAGCGGGTGCTTGAGCAGCACAAGATTACGAAGCTGTATCATTTTACGGACCGTGACAACCTTGAGAGCATTATCCGCAGCGGAGGACTGATCTCGTGGAAGGATTGCGAGCGGCAGTGCATCGCCATTCCGAAGCCAGGTGGCGGCGGTGCCGGGTCAGTGTCGTGGTCGCTCGATGAGCGTGCCGGCCTCGGCGAGTTTGTGCGGCTGTGTTTCACGCCGCATCACCCGATGATGTATACGGCGATGAGCGAGGGGCGCATTTCCAACCCGGTGGTGCTGGAGATAGACCCGGCTGTCATTTTCGAGGAAACAACGAAGTTCGCCGACCGCAACGCGACGCGCAAGGATGCGCTGTCGGGCAGCGGCATCGACGATTTCAAGCGGATACATTTCGACACTGTCAAAGCGAACAAGCATTTCGACCTCGACGTGGACGAGCAGCCGTTCTTCCAGGCGGAGGTGATGGTGAAGCACAAGATACCGCTGAAGTACATACTGAACATCGGCAATTTCGGCATCCCTGTCCCCAACGAGCCGCAGCATCTGCAGAGCAAGAATGCGTATACTGCGCGTGTGGACCGCGAGCATCCCACGGCGTTCATTTTCCTCATTGACCAGAGCGTGTCGATGCGGCGCGTCACCACGTATGGCGGCGAGGAGATGACCCTGTCGGAGGCTGTGGCGCGTATCGTGAACGCGCAGATAAATGAGCTGGTGGAGCGTTGCGTGAAGAATGACGAGACGCGCCACTATTTCGACATAGCGATGATAGGCTACGGCCAGGAGGCTTACAGCGCGTGGAACGGCAGCCTGGAGGGGCGCGATTTCGTCACCCCGGAGGAGATACGCGACAATCCGTACCGCAAGGTGACGGTGCGCGAGGAGGTGCGCACGCGCAAGGGCATCAGCGTCAAGGAGGTGGAGAAGAAGCAGTGGATGACCGCCCGCCACGACGGCAGCTGGACGCACCTCGACAAGGCGTTGCGCCGCGCCGAGAGCCTTCTCTCGGACTGGATGAAGCAGCACCACGACGAGGACTGCTATCCGCCTACTGTCATCAACATAACCGACGGCGAGTACAACGGCGCGACCGATGCGCAGATGATGCAGCTTGCCAACCAGCTGAAGTCGATGTTTACCAACGACGGCAACGTGCTGCTGTTCAACATCCATGTCGTGCCGGGACAGGCGGAGTCGGTGGTGTTCCCGGCGGCTGTGAGCGAGCTGAACGGCAACCGCTACGGCGAGAAACTGTTCAGCCTGTCGAGCCTCTTGCCGCTGAACTACAACGAGCAGATACGCGCCATATTCGGCGACAAGCAGACGGACATACGCTACCGCGCCATGGGTGTGAACACCGGCATGGAGCGGCTGGTCAAGATGATGAAGATAGGCACGCTGTCGAGCATGCTGGTTTGCCAGTCCATTTAACGCAGTTATGGCATGAGCAAGGGAGCAAGCATAGCCAAGCTGAACGACACGGGCATAAACGAGGATGCGTTTTGCGCCACAGACCGCTGCATCGCGGTCTCGGACGGCGCGGGCGGGTGCGGCCTGTTTGCCAACGAATGGTCGCGCTACCTTATCGCGCATCTGCCCAAGGAGCGGCCGATATGCTCATTCGCGGAACTCGACGGGTGGGTGGACGGCATCTGGGAGCCGTTCTACAACGACCACGAGGAGGTGGCGAAGCGCGGCGACGGCATTTTCCTGAACAAATACTACAACGAGGGGTCGTGCGCCACGATAGCGGCGGCATGGCGCGTGAGCGACGAGGAGTGCCGCTGGATGGCTTACGGCGACAGCGTGGTGTTCCACTACGACCAGGCTACCAGACAGCTGGAACACAGTTTCACGCGGCTGGCAGACTTCAGCAAGCCGCCGAGGCTCGTGAGCTGCAAAGACCCTCTGGAGGAGGCTGGTTTCCGCAGCGGCACATTCTGCACCGGGCCGTCATCTGTGGTGTTCGCAGCCAGCGATGCACTGTCGCACTACATACTGATGATGTACGAACTCTCACGAGTACGCGAATACGGCGAGGAACTGGCAGAGGAATACACGAGCCAATCGGGCAATTCGCAGCTGCTCAAGACGGCAGAAAAATTGTCGGCAGACTTTGACAAAGACGTAATAGACCGCCTTGTGCAGTGCGCCGACTCTGAAGATGCCCTCAAAAGCCTGGCGGCAGAGTTGACCCTCATCGGCGTGCTTGATGCCGACGACTACACACTTGTGATGCTGTAACCCCGCTTCGCCGCGAGGACTGGATTTGCGCGGTACTGACTTTTTTATTAACTTTGCTCTGATAAGCGTTTCGCGCCGCCGTGCGTCTATTCGTGCGGCTGGGCGATTTGTCAGTTACTCAATGGTTTGATATGGATAACAAAGCTCTTGTAGATACTCTCGCGGCAAACCTCGACACCGACCGTGGTCAGGTGGCTGAACTGCTGTCTGCCTTTGTGGAGATAGTGGGTGAGCAGTGCTCGCAGCTGAACAGCATCGCGATACCCGGTTTCGGCAGCTTCGAGGCCAAGAAGAAACAGGAACGTGTGACCGTGCACCCCTCGTCGGGCAAGCGGATGCTCGTGCCGCCCAAAATCACCATGTCATTCCGCCCGTCTGCCCTGCTGAAACAAAAAATCAAGAACTCGTGATGCTCATGCATTTGCGATATTACCGTCACCTTCCACTCACGAGGCATGAACAATAAAATCACCCTTCCCGAACTCGTCAACCTGCTTTCAGACAAGACAGGTGTTTCCAAACGCCAGTGCGAGGCGTTCCTCAAAAGCCTGTTTGCCGCTGTCAGCGATGCTCTCATCAATCAGGACAGCGTGAAAATCAAGGATTTGGGAACATTCAAGTTGACCGAGATAGAGGCGAGGAAAAGCGTGGATGTCAATACGGGCAACGAAATCGAAATTGCCGGTCACAACCGTGTTACATTTGTCGCTGCCAAGACGCTCGCGGCTCTCATCAACGAACCCTTTGAAGCGTTTGAGACAGTGGAACTCGCTGACAGCGTGACAGATGAGATGCTGGCTGATGCGGAGAATGATGACGATACTCCCATTGTTGCTGATGAGCCGGCGGCTGATGCCGATGATACCCCTGCCCAACCCGAGGAGCAGGAGACCCCGGAGAATGTTGCACAGCCTGCATCTGCTGCAGATGAAGAAACCGACCTGCCCCTCGCTGAATGGACACCCGATGCGCCTGCCGGTTCTGAGCCTGATACATCTGAATCGCAGCAGCTTTCGGTTGAGGACGCGCAGACTTCATACGTCATCGAGGACGAGGATGCAGATGAAGATAAGTCGCAGCAGAAAGAGGAGGCTGTGAAAGCGGAAGAGGAATCAAGTGAGCCAGTGGCGGCAGAACCAGATGAAGATGAGGAAGAAGCCGATGCAGAGGACGCAGCGCCTGTGCGCCGGCATCGCCGTCAACGAACTTTTGGCAACGGCTTTGTAGTGGGTATTCTGACGAGTATGCTTGCCATTGTCATCGCCGGCGGCGCATGGCTGTACTTCAGCGGCTATTTCAGCGGCAGCAAAGCACCCGAAACTGCAACAGTGGCTAAAAGCGACAGCATAGCAGCCGCACCGCAGCCGCAAGCAAAGCCCGCGATGCCCGCTGCAACTGACAGTGTCGCACAAAACAGCGAGGCTGTAAAGCCCGCAGCCAGCGATAAGACCACAGCAAAGGAGGAGAAGGCTAAAGTGGCAGACACGAAACCGTCGGATGAGCCGGTATATGACACCATAACCAAGACGCGCTATCTGACCACAATGGCCAAGGAGCATTACGGCAGCTACCACCTGTGGCCGTACATATACGAGGCTAACAAGTCGCTCGGGCATCCCGACAAGATACGCCCCGGCACGAAGGTGGTAATACCGCCGCTGTCGCGCTATGGCGTCAACCCGAAAAATCCCGATGACATCGCCAAGGCCAAGCGCAAAGGCGCAGCCATTTACGCTCGCTACGAGAAAGGTGAATAGCGGTTGACTGCTTAAACGAATTATTCAGATAATGAGTATTAATAAATTGAGAACGTTTGCGTTATGTCTTATATGAAAGCATCCGTCATAAAATGGTCTGTTGCCGCATTTGCTGCCACAGCGGCGGTATTCCCATCGGCGGCAGAAACAGTGACCCAGCCTCAGGCAAAAGCCATAGCCACGCAGTTCTTCAACGCTGTGAACGGCCAGTACATGGCAGAGCCGACAATGGTATACAACGGCCGCAAACTGACCACCCAGCGCCTGTTTGTGCCGTTCTACGTCTACAACCATCCCTCGGGCGGATATGTGATAATATCGGCTGAGAACAAGGCATTCCCGATACTCGCATATAGCACCAGCGGAAAGTTTGACGCCAACGCTGTAAGCGATGACACCAAGAGCATATTGACCGCCTACGCTCGCGACATTGAGCTTATCCGCTATGACGACCGCGTGCCATACGAGGCTATCGCCGCATGGAGCGACATGCCTCACTATATCGACAACCTGCTCAATGCACGTGCCGACAAATACAATGTCAAGTACACAAGCAGTGAGACGGAGGAGATGATAGCGCGGCTGGACGGCGACCCTGACAACGATGACCAGCTGTCGGAGATATATTCACCCTCGCAGTGGACGGAGATGGTTGCTGACGAACTCACGCGCAGCGGAAACGTGGCTCTCGGCTTTGACAACGGCAAGGATATATCGGCTGTCACCGTAACAGGGAGGAAAGGGGATTACGTCACCATTAATGCCGATGTCCCTGACAATTCATATTTCCGCCTGTTTGCGACGGAATACCTGAGCGGCGGCCAGTTAGCAGTCCTCTCAAATCCGATTGGACTGCCTGATGTGCAGCTGGAGGAAATCCCGTTCCGCTTCTATGACGACTTTATAGCAGAAACCAAGGCTGCCGAACAGCAACGCCAACGAGCCATAGAAGAGGCCGGTATGGTGACAGAGCCGGTGCTGCATACTCACGGCTCGGGTTTTTACACGGTCGATTTGCCGGAGGAGGCCTTGCTTGTACGCCTGTACAACCTTGGCGGTGCAATGGTAAGGCAATACACTTACAAAAACACGACATCTCCGCATTTTGAACTCATAGCTGAGCCGACGGGCTTCTACCTTGCTCTGATAGTGTGCAAGTCTGGCAGGTCATACGGCATAAAATTAGTGCGATAAGCATTGAAATACTTATACCAAATCAACAAACCCAGATGAAATCATTTTTCCGGACAAAAATTGCGGCAGTCCTATTGCTTGGCATTGTTGTAGCGGTCATTGTCGTAACATTCCAAATGCGCACGCACTGGTGGATGTTCTGTGACCTGTTTTTGGCATTCATGGCAGCGTTCTGCCGCCTGATGTCATTGACCCTTGGCAAGCTAAACCCTATTGCAGGCATGAAGCTCCGTTTTGCAGCCCTTGTCTTTGGCATACTCTTTGTCATTGCGGCTGGAATTGAATACTGGCTGTACACGACTGCCGCTTAACCGGTAAGTCTGTGTAATGCAAGCCCCAAAACTATTCGTATATGTCTGAATCAAAAGTCCGCTCCGCATTGGCGGAAGCGAGAAAGAACATAACTCGCAACCGGCTTGGCTGCGCTATGCGGTCATTGCGTTGCTGCATGCATTTGGACAGCCGTCTGTCTTCGCTGGACACGCCGCTGCGTAGCATCGAGTCTGTCTACAAATATATGGCAGACTATATGGTAGACGGCGGCTCTGACCCTGACCGCAAGAAGTATTTTGACACAGCCCGCGACGGTCTGAACACTCTCTATGACCGCTTTTGCCGTGAACTCGAAGTGGCAGAGTCCCCAGAACTGTATTATTCCCAAGTCCGCACTCTGGGGTTGTTGAACGAGACGCTGCCAGCGGTCATCGCAAGTTACCGCAAGGTGGCCGGCGAATTGGCCTTGCTTCCTGCGGATGTTCAAAATGCTGAAAAACAGAAGGAACGCGAGCATAAATTAAAGAATATCTTTAACTATGTGTGGACTACATTCCCCCTCGCGGCTGACGACCTGACCGAACTGGTCAGCCTCGCTACGGACGAGCAGTCGGACTTCGCTGTCCGCTCGCACATTATCGTGGCACTGTTCCTCGGCTGTGTAAAATACTATGAGCGCGGACGCATTGAGGCGATGATGGATATCTACGACCGGAGCAGCAACGTAGGTGTCAAGGCACGTGCGTTGATGTCCGCAATATTGGCTGTCTACGCACACTCCGCTCGGGTGTCTTGCGATGACGGGCTCGCCGCACGGTTCAATGCCTGGATTGACAATGCGGACAACGCAAAGCGTCTGCGCACGGTAATCATGGATATAATCCGCACAATGGACACCGACCGCATCAACAAGTCAATGAAAGAGGATTTCATACCTGCGCTACAGAAGATGAAGCCGGAACTCGACTCGATGTTGAAAAGCGGCTCTTCACCGACAGACATAGAGGGAAATCCCGAATGGGAGGAGCTGATGGAGAAGTCGGGCGTTGGCAAGAAGCTGCGCGAGTTCTCGGAGCTGCAGAGCGAGGGAGCGGACATGATGATGTTCGCATTCTCCAACCTCAAAGGTTTCCCGTTTTTCAACGAATTGCCTAACTGGTTTTTGCCCTTTGACGAAAACCATTCCCGGATATTGTCGATGAAATCGGCGATTCCAGACAGCATAATGTCGTTGTTGTCAGTGCCTGGCGCGATGTGCGATTCTGACAAGTACTCATTTATGTTTTCGCTGGAGAAACTGCCGAAGGCACACCGAGATGCCATGTTCTCACAGTTGCAGCAACAGGAGGAAGTATTGCGGCATTCCATAGAGGAAGCGACGCTGTCAGCGTCAACGTCTGAAAATCTATTTGCCAATGAATCACTTCGGTACATACGCGACCTTAACCGTTTCCTTAAACTTTTCAAGTACAAGGGCCAGTTTGAAGACGTTCTCCGTCCTCCGTTCTCGGTAAACAAAATTCCGTTTATGGGAGACAAGGTAATCGATGACGCCGATACCGTGCAAATGATAGGCGAGTTTTACCTGAGACGCAAGTACTATCCCGAGGCCGAGGCGATGTTTCGCCGGCTGGGGAAGATTGTGGGAGAGGATGCCTCGCTTCTGGAGAAACTCGGATATACATTGCAGCAGCAAGGCAAATATAATGAGGCACTTACCCAATACCGAAAGGCGGAGCTGTTCAACAGCGGCAGCCTGTGGCTCGCCAAGCGTATGGCAGGGTTGTGCCGCCGTACCGGAGCATACGAAGATGCTGTGGAGTATTACGATGCAGCACTTCTGAAGCAGCCTGACAATGAGTCGATGCTTATGGGCAAGGGCATTTCCCTCACGCTGCTGAAGCGATATGGGGAGGCACTTAAAGTGTTTTATCAGATGTTGTATGTCAACGAACACAATGCCAATGCCTTACGTTCAATAGCGTGGTGTGAATATATGCTGGGCGACTACGATAAAAGCATCAGCAGTTACTCGCGTGTCATTGACCAGTTTGCAGAGCCTGTTGATTACATCAATCAGGGTCATGCCTACCTGTTGAGCGGCAACTACAAGAAATGCCTTGAGGTGTACCGTCAGTCGGTAAGCATGGCGAAGGATACAGTTGCCGGAATAAAGTATTTCCTGCGCAACATCAAGGACGATTATGAACAGCTCGTGGATAAAGGCTGCGACAAAACAGCATTGGCTATAATCGTAGACAAGGTGTGCGAAGGGGCATACATTTCTCCCGAACAGTAATGTCACTCAACTGCGCTGCTAAGCGAACCTTGTCCCCGAGTAATGTGTTTTGCCGATAAAGAAAGATAGGTCGTCATGATTACTGAAACTGTCATAGATAAAATGTACAAGACCTATAGCGGTCGCCGGATGGGAGATTTGGACGCTCGTCTGACACACTATCTTGGTTTGCTGTCCGGAATACACAAAATTCGCGTAACTGACACTGAAATTCTTGTAGACAGCCTTGAGGAAAGCAACTTTTTTCACCGCTTTCTGAAGCGTAGCATCATGGCTGTTGTCGAATTTGACAAGTATGTGGCTTTCGTGTTCCGCACTCACATAGTTTTTTTCAACAGGGAAACCCCTGAAATCAACATCCACATACGGCGCGAGAAGAAGAAGCCGTTTTGGCAGCGGCTGTTCCGGTGATAGGCTTCTCGGCAATGGCAAGCGCAACAAGGCGCGGCTCGCAGTGAGCCGCGCCTTGTTGCTATATGGATTGTCGTGCGCGAAATCAGCTCTTGCTCTTGCGGACAATGACTTTTGCGTCAAGTCCTTCTATCTCGAGCGGCATCGCATCTGCATCGTCAAGGGTGTCAGCCAGTGTGAGCGACGAGGCGAGAACCTGCGACGAGATGTAGCTGCCGAACTCGTTGACAGCGCCTTCGATGGCAGCATCGCGGGTCAAAGTCACGTCCACCTTGTCGGTGATTTCATACTGGTTGCCCTTGCGGATGTTCTGTATGCGCTTGACGATTTCGCGTGCCATGCCCTCGTTGATGAGTTCGGGGGTGAGCGAGATGTCGAGAGCCACAGTCAGCGAGCTGTCATTGGTGACGAGCCACCCGGGGACATCCTCCGCTATGATTTCCACATCGTCGAGCTTGACGACAGGTGTGCCGTCAAGCTGTGCAAAGGTGAACTGGCCGTCAGCCTCGAGTTGCGCTATGTCTGTCTGCGGCATCTCGGAGATGGCTTTGCCCAGAGCTTTCATTATCTTGCCGTAGCGCGGGCCGAGCTTCTTGAAGTCAGCTTTCACGCGCTTCACAAGTCCGCTCTGCTCGTTGTCAACTATCTTGATTTCCTTGACGTTGACTTCCGCCTTCACGATGTCGGCGATTGCCTCCACGTCCATGCGCTGACGCTGCGATGTTACGGGTATGAGGAGTGTCTGCAACGGCTGGCGCACCTTGATGTTGACCTTGCGGCGCAGTGCCAGCACATTTGAGGTGATATCCTGTGCCAGGTTCATGCGGCGTTCCAGGTCGGCATCGATGAGTGAAGTGTCGGCTTTCGGGAAGAGAGCAAGATGCACCGGTGTATATTCCTTGCCCGTTACCGGAGCCATGAGGTCGCTGTACAGGCGGTCGGCATAGAACGGCGTGAACGGTGCCATGAGCAGTGCGATTGTTTTCAGGCATGAGTAAAGTGTCTGATATGCCGAGAGTTTGTCTTCGGTCATCTTGCCAGCCCAGAAACGCTTGCGGTTCAGACGTACATACCAGTTGCTGAGGTTGTCATCGACAAATGAGGATATCGCACGGGCAGCCTTGGTAGGCTCATACTCGTCCAAGTCTTTCTGAACTTCTGCTATGAGGGAGTTGAGCAGCGACAGAATCCAGCGGTCTATCTCGGGACGGCGGTCGAAGGCGACTTCCGGCTCGTTGCCGACAAATCCGTCTACATTGGCGTAAATCGCGAAGAACTTGTAGGTGTTGTAGATGGTAGCAAACAGTTTGCGTGACACTTCCTTCACACCCTCCTCGTCAAACTTGAGGTTTTCCCAGGGCGAGGAGTTCTCAATCATGTACCAGCGCACAGGGTCAGAACCGTACTTGTCGAGGGTGACAAACGGGTCAACTGCATTACCCTTGCGCTTTGACATCTTGTCGCCGTGCTTGTCGAGTACAAGTCCGTTGGAGATGACGGCTTTGTACGACTTGGTGTCGAACACCATGCCGGCGATAGCGTGCAGTGTGAAGAACCAGCCGCGAGTCTGATCCACGCCCTCGGCGATGAAGTCTGCCGGGTATACCTCGCCTTTGTCAAACGCCTCCTTGTTCTCAAAGGGATAATGTATCTGCGCGTAAGGCATTGCGCCAGAGTCAAACCACACGTCGATGAGGTCGGTCTCACGCTTCATGGGTTTGCCAGACGGCGACACGAGCATGATATAGTCAGCGTACGGACGGTGAACGTCGATGTTGCTGTAGTTTTCAGCTGTGAACAGGCCCGGCACAAACCCTTTCTCCTTGAGGGGGTTTGATGCCATAACACCGGCTGTGACGGCTTTCTCAATCTCGTCATAGAGTTCCTGATACGAGCCTATGCAGATCTCTTCCGTGCCGTCCTCTGTGCGCCATATCGGCAGAGGAGTGCCCCAGTAGCGGCTGCGGGATAGGTTCCAGTCCTGAAGGTTCTCGAGCCACTTGCCGAAACGACCGGAGCCGGTAGAGGCCGGTTTCCAGAGTATCTCGTTGTTCAGTTCGATGAGGCGGTCACGTGCGGCAGTCGTGCGTATAAACCAGCTGTCGAGCGGGTAGTAGAGTACGGGCTTGTCTGTACGCCAGCAGTGCGGGTAGTTGTGTGTCTGCTTCTCGATGCGGAAAGCGTCGCCTCCTTTTTTCAGCTCCAGAGCCAGTTCGATGTTCAGGTCTTCCGCCTTTGCAGCAGCAGCCTCATCATACTTGCCGTCAGGGTTGAAACGCGGGTCGTATGCGTTCTTGACATACTGGCCGGCATGGCGGCTGTATTCATCCATGTCAACGCATTTCTCTACAAATGCAGGGGCAAGTTCGTTTGTCGGGTAATAGCGTCCGCGCAGGTCTACCATCGGACGAGTCTCGCCACGCGGTGTCACCATGAACAGCCCTGGAACGCCGGCATCGCGTGCCACCTTGGCATCGTCAGCACCGAATGTAGGCGCGATGTGCACGATGCCCGTACCGTCGTCAATAGTTACATAATCGCCGGGGATTATTCGGAACGCCTCGTCTGACATTTCCACGAAACGGTCAGTGCCGACAGTGAACACTTTTTCGGGATGCTTCTCAGCGGCTGCGTTAACATAGCCAGCCGCGTTGATGCCGCACTTCTCTGTAGGCTTAACCCAAGGCATCAGCTGACGGTAGCGCATGCCGACGAGGTCTGTTCCCTTGAAACGCGCCACAATGCGGTAGGGGACAACCTTGTCACCCGGCTTGAAGCTGTCGATGTCAGCTTTCTCACCCTCGGCCTTGAAATAGCTTTTGACGAGCGGCTCGGCTATCACGACGGTGATTTTGTCGCCGGTATAGGGGTTGTATGTGCGCAGGACTACATACTCGAATTTCGGGCCGACACACAGAGCAGTGTTTGAGGGAAGTGTCCATGGGGTAGTTGTCCAAGCCATGAAGCAGGGCTTGCCCCAGCCGGACATCGATTCGGGTGCATTCTCAATTTCAAACAGCACTGTCGCAGTCGTATCCTTGACGTCGCGGTAGCATCCGGGCTGGTTCAGCTCGTGGGAACTTAGACCGGTGCCAGCTGCTGGTGAGTACGGCTGTATGGTGTACCCCTTGTAGAGGTAGCCCTTGTCATATAGCTGGCGCAGCAGCCACCATACGGACTCGATGTAGCGGCTGTCGTATGTGATGTACGGATTGTCGAGGTCTACCCAATAACCCATGCGGTGAGTCAGGTCAGTCCATTCCTTGGTATACTTCATCACTTCGCGGCGACAGGCTGCGTTGTATTCATCTACGGAAATCTTCTTGCCGATGTCCTCCTTGGTAATGCCGAGGGTTTTCTCCACGCCGAGTTCCACAGGCAGTCCGTGTGTGTCCCAACCGGCTTTGCGTTTCACCTGATACCCCTGCATGGTCTTGTAGCGGCAGAAAATATCCTTGATGGTGCGTGCCATGACATGGTGTATGCCGGGCATGCCGTTTGCGGACGGCGGACCCTCAAAAAAGACGAAGGACTTGCCTCCTTCGCGCTCGCTCATGCTGCGCTCAAACAGTGAACATCCGTCCCACTGCAGCAGCACTTCCCGGTTTACCTCGGGCAGGTTGAGCTGGCTGTTGTATTCCTTGAATTTGCTCATATACAGTTCGTGTCTTGGGTTTTCAAATGTTGGTTGTTTAGTCCGGTCACTTCTTCATCATCTTGCCGCCTTTCAGGCCAGGGCCGAGGGCGAAGATGTTGTGGTCGTAACTGAATGTCTTACGGTCAGTCTCGCGCTTGCGGCGCAGCGCCAGCTGCACGAGTGTGTCCATAAGCCCGGAGAACGACAGTCCCGATGCCTCCCACAGATAGAATGACAGCGACCCGGGGATGGTGTTGATTTCGTTGACATAGACCGAGTTGTCCTTCTCGTCAATCATCACATCCACGCGGCTCACGCCGTGGCATGACAGCACGCGGAAGGTCTCGCCTGCAAGGTGCTGTATCTTCTCGCTCATTTCCGCAGGAAGGTCAGCAGGAATGCGCTTGTCGCTGGCCTGCATGCCCTTGGCAGACTTTGAGCCACCCATATACTTGTCCTCATAACTGAGGATGTCGCCAGTCTTGATAGGCTCTTCGCATACAGACGACTTGTGGTCGTCGGCATCACCGAGTACGGAGCAGTTTATCTCTTTGAGCTGCTCAATCATGTGTTCGATGATGATGCGCTGTGAGAAGCGGGCAGCGTTGTCGATACGCTCGATCAGCTGCTCGCGGTTTGCAGCCTTGCCGATGCCGACACTCGAGCCGAGGTTGGCGGGCTTGACTATTACAGGGTATCCGAGGCTGCTCTCCACGTCGGCGATTATAGCGTCGCGGTCACGCAGCCACTGCTTGTCTGTACACCAAGCGTAGTCCACCACGGGTATGCCGCTCTCGCGCAGGATCATCTTCATTGTAATTTTGTCCATGCCGTTGGCGCTTGAGAGCGTATTGCAGCCGGCGAAAGGGATGCCGATGGTTTCCAGCAGACCCTCGAACACGCCGTCCTCGCAGTTCGTACCGTGCAGGACTGGTATGACAACATGGATTTCAGCCACAGTCTTCTGCTTCTTCATGAAGCCGGAAGCCTTGGCCTCATACAGGTTGTAGTCGCCGTATTCAGGCCGCATGAACACCTCTGTGGCTTTGTCTGTCAACGCCTTCAAATCCTTGTAGTTGGCAATTGTGAGCAGACAGTCGCCGGTATACCAGCGTCCACCCTTGGAGATGTAGATGGGTATGATGTTATACTTGTCCTTGTCGAAAGCATTGATAGCTTGCAAGGCTGAAATCACCGATATTTCATGCTCCACGGAGCGACCTCCGAAGAACACAGCTACGTTTGTCTTCATATTGTGTATGTACTTCGTATGTGTGCTGTCCTATTAACTTGCAAATTTAGCACAATCCGACGAATTTCACAAATGAAAAACTGCGCAACAGGTTAGCGTCGGAGTTCGTCGCGGAGGAACTGTGCGGTGTAGGTGTCTGTGGCGGCAATCT
>CAKUKR010000054.1 GCA_934663645.1 uncultured Muribaculaceae bacterium
GTCAGACGGCAACCTTGACAGCCTTGCCGCCGAGGTGCACCATATATATGCCGCGGGCCAGTCCGCTGACAGTTGCGGCAGTGCCACGGTATACGCAATTGCCCGCCATATCGTAGACCTCAAAGGGATCAGCGTAATTGTAGCCGTCGATGATTATTGCGCCGTCGGCAGCTCTCACGGAAATGCTATCTGCCTTGTTATCTTCAATGCCTGAATTTGACTCAATGATGTTTTTGAATTCCATCCAGCCTCCAGTCATCTCATAGTCGGTTTTGCTGCCTACAGGGACAATCAGCGACCCTTTTTTTGTAGTGTCCGTTGAGAAATAGGCACGGCATACCGGCGGCTCGTAGGTGTTGCAGCTTACGACGCGGAGCGCATTGCAGCCGTCAAAGGCGTAGCTGTCAATCTTTTTGAGATTCCACGACAGCGAGACGGAGATGAGGAAGTTGTTCCTCATAATCGAAAACTGACGTATGACTTCGACCGATGCCGGCACTTTGAACTCGCCCTCGCCCTTACCCATAGGGTAGAACACCAGTTCGGTTACATCTTTTGTGTACAGTACATTGTTGATTGCACACAAATGAGGGTTGTCTGATGATACCTGAATGTTTGCCAGCGCGCTGCAGTCGTCAAATGCCCATGATCCAATCGTTTCTAATGATATGCCAATGGTCAACGATTCCAGCGAGGTGCAGCCGTAGAAGGCATTGTCATTGATTGTCCGGACAGAATCGGGCAGCTTTATGCTTGTGAATGGGCAGTCGGCGAATGCCCAGTCGCCGATAGATGTCGGCCCGTTGGCTATTTCCACCTCTCTGAGAGCCTCGCAACCGCTGAACAGAGAGTTCTCTATGGCTGTCAGCCCGCTACCGAGTACCGCCTTCTTCAGCGAGGTGCAGCTGGCAAACGTTTCAGCTCCGATAATGGCGACATTTTCCCCGATTGTCAGCGTCTCGATGTTTTCTGCGTGAGAGAAAGCCTTGCCGTTGATTTCGACGACTGTGAACTCTTCCGCTTCCGCGCCATCTACTGGCCGTGCATATTTCACCTTGTCTATGACCAAGTCTGCGGGCAGCTGTGACTTGTTATTGACTGATGTGATCATGACAGTGCGGTCGGCTTCAGAGACAACCTTGTAGAAAATGTTGTCAACAGAGAATGATGTGCCTTCTGGCAGCGCGGCTGCCGGCAATGCTGCAAGGGCAAGAACCCCTGCAATGGCAATGTTGCGTAAATGTATTCTCATAAACGTGGTTTTTTGAGTGTTAGTCGTTATTCGATTTTGTTTGCAAAAATAGCCATGCGACGCGCTATTTCTGTTGTATTTGCTGTTGTATTTTTCGCAAAACGCAGAAATACAACGCGAAACCGGAAAATACAACAAATAGTGCGGCGCATCGGCGATTCTGTGGTGTGTTTTCGCTATGTCCTAAGCCTCGCAGTGAGGCGGCTCGCCAGCGAGATGCGTAACGCGCAAGCGCAGTGCCGGCACGGCGTGGACAGCGGTCAGGGCTGTATATTTTGGTGTTCGGCTGATTATTTGTAACTTTGTACAACCAAGAAATGAAGAAGACGATGACTTTGAAAGATTTGGAATCGAAAGTCCTGGCTGGCGGCTTCCTCACTCGCGAGGAAGCAGAATACCTGGCTGCATATCCCGACCTCGACGCGCTGTGCGACGCAGCCGAGCGCATCAAGCGCAAGTTTGTAGGAGATCTGGTGGATTCATGCTCCATAGTGAATGCCCGCAGCGGACTTTGCGGCGAGGACTGCAAGTGGTGCGCCCAGTCGCGCCATTATTCTACGGGTTGCGAACAGTACCCGATGATAGGCGAGGAGGAAATGATGAAGGCAGCACGTGCCAACGAGCGTGAGGGAATACTCCGTTTCTCGCTCGTGACGAGCGGCCGCAGCGTGTCCAAGGAGGACATGAAGGAGTTCTGCCGCATGATACGCCGCCTTGCCAGCGAGACATCGCTATACCTCTGCGCGTCGATGGGGCTGCTCGACAAAGAGCGTATGCAGATGCTTGCTGATGCCGGCATAAAGCGTTACCACTGCAACATGGAGACATCGTCCAAGGTGTTCCGCCGCTTGTGCACCACACACACGCCAGAAGACAAGCTCAACACCATTCGCGCAGCACGCGAGTGCGGCATGGCAGTATGCTCCGGTGGCATCATCGGCATGGGCGAGGACATGAATGACCGCATAGATTTCGCGTTTGAGCTTGCGCAGCTCGATGTCGACTCAGTGCCCATCAACATACTCAACCCGATACCGGGGACGCCGCTCGCAGACCAGCCGCTGATTTCAGAGGAAGACGTAATCCGCACTGTGGCTGTGTTCCGTTTCATACTGCCGCGCAAGTCAATCCGTTTTGCCGGCGGGCGTATGCGATTGAGCCACAAGTCGATGCTTCGCATCATGACAGGCGGCATGAACGGCGTGCTGATGGGCGATATGCTAACAACAGTCAGCAATACCATAGCCGACGACCGCAAGCTGTTTGACGAGGCGAAAATGGAGTTTTGACAAGTACTGTTGAGCCACGGTTATTTGACACAATGCGCTGCTTCCTGCTGCTCTCGAGCCGCGCAGCGACAACATAACGACTAATACAACAAGGATGGATATATCAATAGTAGTCCCCCTGTACAATGAGGCCGAATCCCTGCCCGAACTGACGGCATGGATAGAGCGCGTCATGGCTGAAAACGGTTTCAGCTACGAGATATGGTTTATCGACGACGGGTCTACGGACTCCTCATGGGAGATAATCAAGCAGCTCCGCGAGTCCAACCCTGCGATACATGGCGTGTCGTTCTCGCGCAACTACGGCAAGTCGCCGGCTCTGAACGTCGGCTTTGGCCGTGCGCAGGGCGATGTGGTCATCACCATGGATGCCGACTTGCAGGACAGCCCCGACGAGATACCGGAACTGTACCGCATGATAACCGTCGAGGGCTACGACCTTGTGTCCGGGTGGAAGAAAAAACGGTATGACCCGCTATCCAAGACTATCCCGACCAAGCTGTTCAACGCTACTGCCCGCAAGGTGAGCGGCATCAAGAACCTGCATGACTTCAATTGCGGACTCAAAGCGTACCGCCGCGAAGTGGTCAAGCATATTGAGGTGTACGGCGATATGCACCGTTACATACCGTATCTGGCCAAAAATGCCGGTTACACCAGAATTGGGGAGAAGGTGGTGCATCATCAGGCCCGCAAGTACGGCAAGACCAAGTTCGGCCTCGATCGTTTCGTCAACGGCTACCTCGACCTCGCCACGCTGTGGTTTCAGAGCCGCTTCGGCATCAAGCCGATGCACCTGTTCGGTCTGCTCGGCTCGTTGATGTTCATAATTGGCGTGATAGCGATACTCGTGGTGCTGATACTGAAAATGGTCAGCGTCTGCTCAGACACCTACCATTTCTATGCCACCAATTCTGTGTATTTCTACCTGTCGCTGGCGTGCATGGTCATGGGGCTGCAATTCTTCCTCACCGGTTTTGTCGGCGAGCTGATAACGCGCAATTCCGCAGAGCGGAACAATTATCTGATTGCAAATGAGTTGTAGACGAGTTGCCCTCATGCGCACAATCGTGTTGGCTGCGGCGGCAATGCTGCTGGTTGCTGTCACGTCGTGTGTCTCGGACGAGTGTGAGGGCAACAAGAACTCCTTGCCTTACGCCGGGTTCTTCTCCTCCGAGCTCTCGCCGAGGGCTATTTCCGTAGACTCGATTACAGTCTATGGCGAGGGTGCGCCGAATGGCTCGTTGCTATTAGACAACGGCGAGGACGTGGCTTCTGTCTACCTGCCGTTCCGTATCGACGGCGGCGAAAGCACATTTGTGATACAGTACAACCAGAAGCGGCTGCGTGGCTTGACAGACCGTATCACATTCCGCTATGAGGCTGTCCCGGACTTTGTCTCCGCTGCTTGCGGCGTGGTTTACGACTACCACATAGACAATATCGAGCATACGAAGAACCTGATTGATTCTGTCAGGTGTCCTGGCATGGTGATTTCAAACGCAAACGAACAGAACATCCGCGTCTATTTTCGTGTGAGCACGGAGGCGGATGCCCAATAACATATAGCCGTCATGCGATTATTCACAAGGTTAACCGTAATGTTCATGGTGCTGCTGACAGCGGCGGCTATGGCGGCGCAGGAGCGCAAGATCACTCCAGTAGAGACTGACGACAAGAAGCCGCAGCAGCCGGTGCTTCACTATTACGACAAGCACGGCAACCCGTTGAAAGACCCAGTCCTCTTCCTCTCTGAACTCGACACGGTGCAAGCGGTGAAGTCCCGGCCTGTATACCCGGCTCTGAACGGGGTGAGCGTTGGCTTCAACTTCTTCGACTTGGCAATGAAGGCTTTCGGACAGCGGTATGCCAATGTGGATGTGTGGGCAGACCTGTCGATACACAACTGGCTGTTCCCGACAGTGGAGGCAGGTATGGGCTTCGGCGAGAACAATCCCGAGGACGGCAATTACCGGTACAAGGCCAAGCCGTCGTTCTATTTCAAACTCGGTGCGAACTACAATTTCCTGTACAAAAGCAACCCTGACTATCAGGCGTTTCTCGGCGTGCGTGCCGGCTATTCGTCGTTTTCATACGACATTTACGGCATATCCATAGGCACTGACTATTGGGGACAGACCAACACTTTCGACCTTAGAGGGCAGAGGGCATCCGCATTCTACGGGGAGGTGCTTGCAGGCATAAAGGTCAAGGTTTACCGCCGGCTCTCGTTGGGATGGACTGCCCGTTACCATTTTATGTTCCACCGCAGCGACGGCAACAATTCCACTCCGTGGCTGATACCGGGCTACGGGGCGAACAATCGTCTTTCCGCAACGTTTTCCATTATATACACCTTGCCGCTGTCAAAACAGAGCACTGGCGAGGGTGTGAAAGAGAAACTATAGAAACAATTCAAATATCCAAACATGAACAGTTTCGTATATAACATTCCTACAAAAGTCTACTTCGGCGTAAACCAGCTTCACAACCTCGGGCCGGAGATTTCTGTCTACGGCAAGCGCGTCCTGATGACGTACGGAGGCGGCAGCATCAAGAGAACCGGCCTGTATGACCGGGTAATGTCTGAACTCACGAAATGCGGCGCTGAGGTGTTTGAACTCGGCGGCATCGACCCCAATCCCCGCGTGTCGTCGGTTCGTGAGGGCGCGCGCATCTGCAAGGAACACAACATCGACGTGCTTCTGGCTGTCGGCGGCGGCTCGACCATTGACTGCACCAAATGGATTGCGGCTTCGGCATGTGTGGATCATGACGCTTGGGATTTCTTCAACGAGAAGAAAGCTCCGGTCAACAAGGCTCTGCCTATCATCACAATACTGACGCTCGCGGCTACCGGCTCTGAAATGGACAGCGGCGGTGTGATCAGCAATCCCGAGACGAATGACAAGATAGGCCGGCTCAGTCCGCTCCTTTTCCCGAAAGTGTCATTCCTCGACCCGACAGTTACATATTCCGTGAGCCGTTACCAGACAGCGTGCGGCACAGCTGACATATTCTCACACATCTGCGAGGTGTATTTCAACGTGAACAAAGACCTTGAGATGCTTGACCAGATTATGGAGGCATTGATGCGCACCCTGATACAGTTCGCTCCTGTGGCGCTTGAAAAGCCGGACGACTACGAGGCTCGTGCCAACTTGATGTGGACTTCCTCATGGGCAATCAACGGTTTCATCAACGGCGGCAAAGTCAAGGCTTGGAGTTGCCACCCGATGGAGCATGAGCTGTCGGCATTCTATGACATCACCCACGGTCTGGGTCTTGCCATACTCACTCCGCGCTGGATGCGTTACTGTATGAACGATACCACGATGCCTCGCCTCGCCCGTTTCGCCCGCAATGTGTTCGGCGTAAAAGAAGAGTGTGACCGCAAGGCTGCCGAAGAGGGTATCGCTTGCATGGAGAAGTTCCTGTATGGCACTCTCGGGCTGAAAGACAACCTGAGCGAACTGGGCATTGATGAAAGCAATTTTGCCGTAATGGCAGAGAAGGCGTGCGGCGGTGACTGCATCCACGGCTTCATCGACCTGCGCAAAGATGACATAGAAAGTATTTACAGGATGTGCCTGTAAATGCAGATACAAACGCTCCCACGAGAGCAAAATGAATATGCGCAAACGTGTTGAACTTATGTTTTACAACACGTTTGCGTATTTTTATACCCGGAAATTTTGTCGGTCGAAGCAAAAAAACTACCTTTGCATCAACCTTAAACAATCTTTTTTACCTTAAGATTTTTTACCTGTAGAAACTCATAAAGGGAGCGACCGTGGTGGTTATCTCCCTTTGTTTTTATGCCTGTGCTGATACGCCATAATATATCCTCGCGACAATACATCGTCGCGAGGATTTGCATCATTCAGATTCTTATTAGCTCCTTACTGCTGCTCGCTTGCGGTTTCGGTGGCGTTTGCCGGTATCGGAGCGGCTGCCGTAGTGCGGTATTTTGCCTCCCAGCCGAGAGCCGATGCTCCAAGTACTGCCGCATCGCTCTCCTTCAGTTCCGAGAGCAGTATCTTGACAGTGCCACGGAATACCGGGAACATATTGGCGTCCATAGCGGCTTTGACCGGTTTGAGCAGGAAGTCTCCGCTCTTGGCAAGTCCGCCAAAAAGGATGATGGCCTGCGGCGAAGAGAATGAAACCATGTCGGCAAACGCCTCGCCTAGAATATTGCCGGTATATTCAAATATGTCCTTGGCAATCTTGTCGCCGGCAACGGCAGCGTCATATACGTCTTTTGAGGTGATGCTCTCGATGTCCATGCCGCGCAGCAGCGACGGCTCTGTGCGTATTTCCAGGAACTCGCGGGCTGTGCGTGCCACACCGGTAGCCGAGCAGTAAGCCTCGAGGCATCCTGTGCGTCCGCAGCCGCATACTCGTCCGTTGCGGCGTTTCATGATGACATGGCCCAGCTCGCCGGCAAATCCTGTCGAGCCGTAGACCAGCTGCCCGTTGATGACTATGCCCGAGCCTACGCCAGTGCCGAGTGTAATCATGATGAAGTCTTTCATGCCGCGTGCCGCTCCGTATGTCATTTCGCCGAGCGCAGCAGCGTTGGCATCATTGGTGATTGCCACCGGTATGCCCGAAAATGCGCGGCTGAGTGTGTCTGCAAACTGGACCGTGCCCCAGGGCAGGTTGGGCGGCGACTGTATTTCGCCGGTATAGTAGTTGGCGTTGGGTGCACCTACGCCGATGCCCTGTATTTTGTCCTGCGCGTCATTCGCTGCAAGCAGACGCTCGATGCCATCGTGCAGGTCAGCTATGTATTCGTCAAACTTCGGGTGTTTGAAAGTCTTGATGGAGTCGCTTGCCACGACATGACCACGGGCATCAACGATGCCGAAGACGGTATTGGTGCCGCCTATGTCAATGCCCAGTACATACGGTTTGCTCATAATGGTTTTTCCTTTCAGTCAAGTGTTTCTTTTGCAGATTAATTGCCTTGCAATCAATTCTGATTGCAAATATATGAATTTATTCCGACATGCCGAATAGGCGGCGGCGAAAAATGCGTCACTCGTAGCGCATGGCACGCGACGGTGATATGCGCGACACGAAGCGCGAGGGGAGGAGCAGGGTCAGGAATATGACTGCAACCGTCGCTGCGTTGAGCAAAGCGAATGACTGCCAGTCGAGCGATACCGGCACAAAGTCGAAGTAGTAGGAGTCTGCATCGAGCGGTATGAAATGCGTTTTGTCCTGTATCACGAGCAGCGTTAACATAAGCGCATTGCCAATCAGCAGTCCCCAAAGCGCGACCCTTATTGACAAATATATGAACACGCGCCCGAGCGAGCGGTTTGACATGCCGAGCGAGCGGACGATGCCGATAAACCGTGTCTTGTCGATGATGATGATCAGCATGCCAGAAATCAGCGTAATGCACGCCACTGCGACCATGAGTGTCAGCACCACTATCACGTTGGTGTCAAGCAGGTTGAGCCATTGGAAGTAGTTTGCTCCCTGAACGTGCGCGTTCTCGGTCATGTATGCCTTGTCAACCTTGCCTGCTGCCATTGCGCGAGCCAGCCGCGAGTGCAGGTCTACGGTGTTTTCGTCCAGACGCTTGAAGTCATTTGTCATGACCTTGATTGACGTGCCCTCAGTGCGGTTCAGCCCTGCAATGCCTTGAAGCAGCCGGATGTCGCCGAACATCAGTGCATCGTCATAGTTCTCGAAATGAGTGTTGAAAATCCCGGCAATGGCGAGTTTTCTCACTCTCACATCGTCTGTAATGAAATATGTGTCTATTGAGTCGCCCACTTTCAGCCCGAGCTGGTCGGCTGCCATTTGCGAGACGATTACGCTGTCCGAGCGTTGCTGCCCTCCGAAGGCTGGCATCTTCCCCTCAACGAGTGAGCCGCCCAGAAAGCCCATGTCTGCACCCTCGCCGAGACCGCGCAGGTATACCCCCTTGAAGTCGTTTTCTGTCTTCAATATTACAGGCATCGAGACTTCTAGCGAATAGGAAGTGATGTAGCCAGCGTCATCGAGTATTTGGCGCAGGGCGGGGGTGAGCTGCACGATATTGGCGTCTGCATCAGCCTCTGTCTGCGCAATGGAATAGAGAGTTATGTGCGAATTGAAGCCAGTGATCTTGGCTGTAATCTCATTTTTGAAACCGAGCACTATCGCTATCGAGGCGAGCATCACGGCAATGGATATGGCGACCGCTGCGACCGCCACCTTGACAGCCGGGGCGCTTTTGTGGCCGGATGACGACAGCGACAGCCGTCTGGATATGTACAGGGGGCAATTCATTGCTGCTAACTATAGAGGCATTCGGCCTCGACACGAGTGCAAAAGTAGCAATTTTTTTTGTATTGTCACTGTATAGCGAAGACTGCTAGCGCGTACAGTGTATATTTATATGGCAGTGTGGCGATTTTTCCGTTGAAATTTTTCCTGTTAGCAGATTAATGACTAACTTTGCACAGGATAATCGGGACTGCCCTGCTTGTCATGGTTTCTCGTTCATCCCATACAGCGGTAGAAGTCAAATCTCCGGCGTGCAAGCGATTGGGAGGGGTGACATCGCCGTATGTATGTACATAGTTGGAAACAGACAAATCTATTATAAACCAAGAGCTATTTAATTATGGCAGAAAACACTGAAAAACTGTTTGATATGTTTCCGCCGATCACTACTGAAGAGTGGAAGGCGAAAATAATCACCGATTTGAAAGGTGCCGATTTCGACAAGAAATTGGTATGGCGCACCAATGAGGGTTTCAATGTGCAGCCTTTCTATCGCGCAGAGGACATTGAGGGGCTCTATACGCTCGGCTCGATGCCCGGACAGTTCCCGTATGTCCGCGGAACACGCGACAAAAACAACTGGCTCATCCGCCAGCAGATTCAGGGTGAGACCGCAGAAGAGATGAACCGCAACGCGCTCCATGTGCTCGACCGCGGCGTTGACTCTCTCGGCTTCAAGCTCGGCAAGGACTTCGACACTGCCGATTTCGCTACGCTTTTCCGCGACATCGACCTCAAGAAGGTGGAAATCAACATCGATGCTTGCCCTCTCTGCATTGAGAAGATTGCCGCTGGACTCGTGGAATACATCAATGCCAACGGACTCGTTGACAGTTTCCGTGGCTCGGTTGATTTCAACCCGTACAAGAGACTTATCAAGCATGGTCTTCCTTTCCCGGAGGACATCTGCAAAGTGGCTATGCGTGTCTACGAGGCAGTAAAGCCTGTCAAGGGCATCCGTTGCTTTGCTGTTGACAGCTACATATTCTGCAACGCCGGCGCTTACATCACAGAGGAACTTGCTTACGCTCTCTCTTGGGGCGCACAGTGGATGACTATGATGACCGAGGCTGGCCTGAAACCCTGTGAGGTGGCAGACCGCATCAAGTTCAACATGGGCATCTCACCGAACTATTTCATGGAACTTGCCAAGTTCCGCGCTGGACGTATGCTGTGGGCTGAAACTGTCAAGGCTTACAACCCCTGCAGCGATGAGTGCTGCAAGATGGTGGTTCACGCTACGACAAGCCAGTTCAACCAAACCATATTTGACGCTCATGTCAACCTGCTCCGCTCTATGACTGAGACCATGAGTGCCGCTCTTGCCGGTGTAGACTCTATCGAGACACTGCCGTTTGACATACAGTATCAGCAGCCTGATGAGTTCAGCGAGCGCATCGCACGCAACCAGCAGCTCCTCCTGCGTGAAGAGTCGCACCTTGACAAGGTGGCTGACCCCGCCGGCGGCAGCTACTATGTAGAAGTGCTCACCGCCTCGATTGCACAGCAGGCTTGGAAGATATTCAACGAACTCGACGACCTCGGCGGATTTGACGCTGTCATGACTTCCGGTGAACTCCAGAAGCGCGTCAACGCTTCCAACGTGAAACGCCATACCGATGTGGCTCGCCGCAAGGAAATACTTCTGGGTACCAACCAGTACCCGAACTTCAACGAGAAGGCTCTCGACAAGATTGTCAAGGATAGCTGCGGCAAGTGCTGCGGTGAGAAGTGCGAGGGTGAGGCTGTCGAGGCAATCAAGTTCGACCGCGCTGCAAGCGAGTTCGAGGCGCTGCGTCTCGCTACTGAACGCAGCAGCAAGCGTCCGAAAGTGTTCATGCTCACTATCGGCAACCTCGCAATGCGTCTTGCACGCGCACAGTTCTCGTCCAACTTCTTCGGCTGCGCCGGATATGAGATTATCGACAATATCGGTTTCGACACTGTCAAGGCTGGTGTTGACGCAGCTGTCGAGAAGGGCGCGGACATAATTGTCCTCTGCTCAAGCGACGACGAATATGCACAGTACGCTCCTGAGGCATACAAGGAAATCAACGGCCGCACGCTCTTTGTCGTTGCCGGCGCTCCCGCCTGCATGGACGAGCTCAAGGCCCAGGGCATCGAAGACTTCATCCATGTCCGCGTAAACGTGCTCGAGACACTCAAAGGGTTTAACGCTAAACTGCTTAAGTAAATCATGAAACCGAACTTCAAAGAAATCGATATAACAAAAGTGACATCTTCCGCAGCCGCACCGGCTGTCAAGGGAGAGGATTGGCTTCCGGCAGAGCTTATTCCCATCAAGCCGGTATATACCAAGGAGGATCTCGAAGGTCTCGAACACCTCAACTATTCATCAGGTATCCCACCGTTCCTCCGCGGTCCGTACAGCGCCATGTACCCCCTGCGTCCATGGACTATCCGTCAGTATGCAGGTTTCTCTACAGCTGCCGAGTCTAACGCATTCTACCGCCGTAACCTGGCTTCCGGACAGAAGGGTCTTTCAGTGGCATTCGACCTTCCCACTCACCGCGGATATGATGCCGACCATGAGCGTGTAGTAGGTGATGTCGGCAAGGCCGGTGTGTCTATCTGCTCAATTGAGGACATGAAAGTCCTCTTCGACGGCATACCCCTCGGCAAGATGTCAGTGTCAATGACCATGAACGGCGCAGTGCTTCCCGTTCTCGCGTTCTATATCAACGCCGGTCTGGAGCAGGGTGTTTCACTCGACCAGATGGCAGGTACTATCCAGAACGACATCCTCAAGGAGTTCATGGTGCGTAACACATACATCTACCCGCCGGCATTCTCGATGAAGATTATCGCCGACATTTTCGAGTATACCTCGCAGAACATGCCCAAGTTCAACTCGATATCCATCTCCGGCTACCACATGCAGGAGGCCGGTGCAACGGCTGACATCGAGCTGGCTTACACACTTGCCGATGGTCTCGAGTATCTCCGTGCGGGTGTCAACGCCGGCATGGACATCGACGCATTCGCACCGCGTCTGTCGTTCTTCTGGGGTATTTCGATGAACTACTTCATGGAGATAGCCAAGATGCGTGCTGCCCGTATGCTGTGGGCGAAGATTGTGAAGCAGTTCAACCCGAAAAACCCGAAATCACTCGCGCTGCGTACTCACAGCCAGACTTCCGGTTGGTCGCTCACCGAGCAGGATCCGTTCAACAACGTCGGCCGTACCTGCGTTGAGGCTATGGGCGCCGTGCTCGGCCACACGCAGTCACTGCACACCAACGCTCTTGACGAGGCTATCGCGCTGCCGACAGACTTCTCGGCACGTATCGCCCGTAACACGCAGATCTACATTCAGGAGGAAACATACGTCACCAAGCAGGTTGACCCATGGGCCGGTTCATACTATGTCGAGGCTCTGACCAACGAGATTGCTCACAAGGCTTGGGCTCACATTCAGGAAATCGAGAAGCTCGGAGGTATGGCCAAGGCAATCGAGACTGGTCTGCCGAAACTCAAGATTGAGGAGGCTGCAGCACGCACACAGGCTCGTATCGACTCCGGCAAGCAGAAGATTATCGGTATCAACGAGTGCCGCCTCGAGCATGAAGACCCGATTGATATCCTCGAGGTGGACAACACCGAGGTCCGCAAGGAACAGTGTGCTCGTCTTGAGGACCTCCGGGCTCACCGCGACAATGATGCTGTCAAGAAGGCTCTTGAAGCCATCACAGAGTGCGTAAAAGACCCGTCAAAGGGCAACCTCCTCGACCTCGCAGTCAAGGCTGCCGGCCTGCGTGCCACACTCGGTGAGATTTCCGACGCTTGCGAGGCTGTCGTAGGTCGTTACAAAGCTGTAATCAAAACTATTTCAGGAGTGTATTCAAGCGAAGAAAAGGGCGATGCCGAGTTTGACGAGGCTCGCCGAATGGTTGCCGATTTCGCAAAGCGCGAAGGTCGCCAGCCGCGTATCATGATTGCCAAGATGGGCCAGGACGGTCACGACCGCGGCGCAAAGGTTGTCGCTACAGGCTATGCCGACTGCGGCTATGACGTGGATATGGGCCCGCTGTTCCAGACTCCCGCCGAGGCTGCTCGCCAGGCTGTCGAGAACGACGTTCACATCCTCGGCGTAAGCTCGCTGGCTGCCGGTCACAAGACCCTCATCCCGCAGGTTATCGCTGAACTGAAGAAACTCGGCCGTCCCGACATCATGGTGACTGCCGGCGGCGTTATCCCGGCTCAGGACTATGACTTCCTCTACAAGGCCGGCGTAGCTGCCATCTTCGGCCCTGGCACACGTATCGCCAAGAGCGCTATCGAAATGATACGTCTGCTCAACGAGGAGCGTGCTGCTGAAGCAGAACAGTAATTTCAAACTGAAATAATCCCTACCTATAGAGGTTGCACCGCCGTATGTGTGCGGTGCAACCTCTGTCTAAATCCAAGCAGATGATACAGATCAACATTTCCGACCAGATACGCGCAGCTGCCCCCGGCCTGCGTGTCATTCAGTTTGAGGCTGATGTGCGCAATCAGCTGACTTCAGATGCCTTGTGGCAGGTTTTGCTCGACGAAGAGGCTGCTGTCAAGCTCACTTACGCTATTTCCGACATTGCGCACCGCCCGGGTATTGCCGCTACGCGCAGTGCCTATAAAGCCCTCGGCAAAGAGCCTAACCGCTACCGCCCGTCTGCCGAAGCACTCTGCCGCCGTGCTGTGCAGGGGAAAGGGCTTTACCGCATCACGACACTCGTTGACATAATCAACATTCTCTCTATGCGCTCTGGCTACAGCATCGGCGGGTTTGACCGTGACAAGATAATAGGGGAGACGCTGACGCTCGGAGTCGGCATGAACGGTGAGCCGTTTCAGGCCATAGGCCGTGGGCAGCTCAACATTGAGTTCCTTCCGGTATACCGCGATGCGGCTGGCAGCATAGGCACCCCGACATCTGACGCTGACCGCACGAAGTTGACCGATGACACCACACGGTTGCTGATGACTGTCAACGTATACGGCGAGGAAATGTCAGATGAGGACTTCATCGGCCTGGCGAATCAGCTGCTGACAGACTATGCGTCTGCCGAGAATATCAAGATACAGACAATCCGTTGAACATCAGTCTATAACGATATGAAGAGCCGATTGATACTCGCATTGTGCATATTGCTTCCGTCGTTGGCATACGCTGATGTTTCATTCTCTCACACGCTGCCGGGTGAATATCAGCCCTCGCACATCCCAACGGTGATTTCAGATGACGATGCGGACACCTTGTACGGTTACCGTATTGATGTTCAGACCGGCAGCATCAGCTTCGACATCTATGACGACAATTTCAATGTCGTGAAGTCGTTTTCCGCACAGTTGCCTGAATACTCCACAGACTCTTATTCAGGGTATGTGCATCCCAATGTCTGGCTGTACTTGCCCAACGGCGTCATGTTTGGGGGCGCGATGTTGTTCAAGTCCTATTTTGGCTCGTCGGGCAAATATGAGTATATATTGCCGCAGACGTGTTCTGAAACCATAACAGACCAGTACGGAACGGTCTTCAATACGCCTGTCAACGGCTTTTCAGTCAAAACGGAGGATGGCGCGGAGGTAATGTCTGTCCGCTTCCCAAGCGGATATTATGCGGCAAGCAGCATGATGCTTCAGATTCAGATATACAATCGTGGCAACCGCCTGAAGGCACTCATACAGGCAAGAGACAAACAGGGGAAGCAGTACACTCTCGTCTATGACTTCGGCTCTGCCGATGCCGGAGCGAGGACTGTTGCCTGCTCGCCTAAACTTGTCAATATTTGTCCGACGCTTGTCAGCGAAGGGGAGGCGGTAAAAGTGACAATGGGAGAGGAGGTGGACGGCCCTAAGGAAATATCCGTTGTTTCCGTTGACGGCAGTGTGGTTTACCGCGTGTCCACATCCGACAACACGGTGAGCATACCAGCAGCATTGCTGCCGCGCGGCATGAACATCGTGAGTGTGACATATTCAGACGGCAGTCAGGAAACATCGCGCATCATGGTGCGCTGACGATTTCTTGCCGCATAAACTCGCCAGCCCCGGGAAGCTGTCGCTTTCTCGGGGCTGGCGGCGTTGATACTTGGCTCATACAGGCGGTCAGTTGATTATTATGCTGCCGGAGGACAACTCTGTGTAGTAGTTGTATGTCCGCGAAAACTGGCGGATGAAGTCGAGTGTCGAGCTGCTCGGCGACTTTACGCTGGTATGAGTGTCTCCATACAGGAGCTGGTCTGTTGTAGAGTCTATTGTCATAGGCAAAACGCTTTAGTGTTGTACTCAATAGTATAACGCGCTGTAAATACAAATATTGCACGCCAGACACAAATCTGTCCGGTGTGCAATTAATTCGTTTCCTCAAGGATGCCCTCGTCGTTTGCGGCCGGGGAGGCATCAAAGCGTCAGCACTATGTCTTTTTCTGCCGCAATACGGCGTAGGTTGAGTATGGCATACCTCATGCGTCCCAACGCTGTGTTGATGCTGACATTCGTGATTTCAGCTATCTCCTTGAACGACAGGTTCTGGTAATAACGCATATTCAGAACCTCGCGCTGAAGCGGAGGCAACTCCTGTATCAGGTACTTCACGTCTTTGAGTATCTGCTCCTGTATCAGCACATCCTCAATGGTGTCCTCGCAAAGTTCTTTGCGGTTCAGGATGTCGACATCCGAAAGGTCGGCTGACTGGAGGTTCTCCGACTTTTCCTGACGGTAGTAATCGATGATGAGATTGTGCGCGATACGCGAAATCCAGGCAAGAAACTTGCCGCTTTCCGTGTATCGCCCCTGCTTGATGGTCATAATTGCTTTGACGAATGTCTCCTGAAAGATGTCGTTGGCCACATCTTCATTCTTCACCACGCGGAGTATGTAATTGTACACCCTCACCTGGTGACGCTTGAGAAGAGCGTCAAAGGCTTCGTTGCTGCCATCTATGTAAGCCCTGACCAGTTGTTCGTCGGTCATCGCCTTGTTATTTACCATTTGATGATTGTTGTATACGTTAAGTAGTTGTCAATCAATAGGCAATAGTCTTTTTGAGGTTTGTCGGCTTGGTTTTTAGTTCAGTTCATGCCTCGCCATACGGGCGAAACACAATGCAAAGATAATGCTAAATACTCCAATTCGCAAATTTTTGTGCACCCAAATTGCCCACAATTTGGTAATTTGCTGATAACGTGTCAGTTGTGGTTTTATTGAATATGTGTGGGTGGCAAGCCAGCACCAGTTTAGCACAAAAAGCCCTCCCGGCGCAGGGCGGAAAACACGCGCCGGGAGGTAAAA
>CAKUKR010000055.1 GCA_934663645.1 uncultured Muribaculaceae bacterium
TCGAGCCAAAGCGGCGGATTTTATTTGCGTATGCGAGCGGAATTGTCTAATTTTGCAGTAACTATATGCGGTGGCGAGCGGCATATAAATTATGTACGCGTGAGCCGCACTTAAACGATGCTTCGACTATGGACAATAAAGTGACAGTCAACGGTCTCACATTCGTGCCGTTCATTACAGAAGCGCAGATTGCCAAGCGCGTGCGTGAGCTCGCCGTGGAGTTGCGCAAAGACCTTGAGGGGAAAAGCCCCGTGTTCCTGTGCGTGCTGAACGGCGCGTTCATCTTCGCAGCCGACCTGTTCCGCGAAATCGGCATCAACGACGCGCCGATCAACTTCATACGCTATTCATCCTATCAGGGGACAGCTTCAACCGGCAACGTCAAACAGCTCATGGGCCTGACTGAGTCCATCGAGGGCAAGGACATCGTGATAATCGAGGACATCGTAGACACGGGGCTGACGGCAAAGCACATGATCGAGGACTTGAAAGCAAAGGGACCGGCATCGGTCACTTTCGTCACCCTGCTGCACAAGCCGGCAAGCACCAAAACGGGCTTCAAGCCAGACTACGTGGCGTTCTCAATCGACCCGAAGTTCATCATCGGCTATGGGCTCGACCTGGACGGCAAGGTGCGCAACCTGAAGGACATATACGTGGTGGAGGACAAATGACCCTGCCGCGACACACGAGAACCAACCTTAATACAATACCAGAATCACAACCTGCACACGGCGGGTATTAAACCAGACAAACAGACATGACAAACATCGTATTATTCGGAGCCCCGGGCAGCGGCAAAGGCACTCAGAGCGACAATCTGAAGAACCGCTACGGCCTGTACCACATCTCGACGGGCGAGCTGCTGCGCGACCACATAGCCCGGCATACCGACCTGGGACGGCTGGCAGACAAGTACATCAGCAAAGGCCAGCTGATACCGGATGACGTGATGATCGAAATAATCGAGAACGTGCTGGACGAGAAAGCCGGCTCGCGCGGCATCATCTTCGACGGTTTTCCACGCACAGAGCCTCAAGCAGAGGCTCTCGACAGGATGCTCGCCAAGCACGGCTTCAAAATCGACGCGGTAATCGGCCTTGAAGTCCCCGAAGACGAGCTGATACACCGCATGCTCCAGCGCGGCAAGGAGCTCGGACGCGCCGACGACAACCTCGAGACCATCACGCGCCGTCTTGAAGTATACCACAAGCAGACCAAGCCGCTGCATGACTACTATGTGGACAGAGGCCTGTACCACCGCATTGACGGCCACGGCGAAATTGCGGAGACCTCCGAGCAGGTAATAAGCCTCATGGACGGCATCCTGCCCCCGAAATGACAACTGCCGCAGTGCAGCCAGCACGCGGCTGAGAGACATACCCGTTCCCCGGCGTGATCGACACCGCGCCGGGGAACTGCATACCGGCGGCACGCCGCAAGGCCATGCGTGATTGCAGAAAACGATGACGCCGTCCTGCATAAGCGGCGCATAGAAAATGAATAACGGAAAAATTTATCTAATGCAATTTTGCCAAGTCAGAAAAAAAGAGTACTTTTGGTGTAAATTACGGACACCCTGTGTCTATACCATGAATTAAACAAGCTAAGTGCCTATGAGCCAATACATTTCACTCGAAGACGCCATCGCGAAAATAAAGGATGGCATGACCATAATGGTTGGCGGTTTCCTCGCCAACGGAACTCCTAATACCATCATCGATGCCCTTGCGAAATCTGACGTCAAGGACTTGACGCTGATATGCAACGACACAGCCTACCCCGACAAGGGCGTGGGACAGCTGCTGGTGAACCGCCAGCTGCGCAAGCTCATCGTGTCATACATCGGCGCAACCCCGCAGGCTTCGGAGCAGATGAATGCCGGGGAAATCGAAATAGAGTTCGTGCCGCAGGGCACTCTGGCAGAGCGCGTGCGTGCCGGCGGCTGCGGCCTCGGCGGCTTCCTCACTCCGACAGGCCTCGGCACAGTCGTGGCTGAAGGGAAGCAGATCATCAACGTCGACGGCAAGGACTACCTCCTCGAGAAGCCCCTCCGTGCCGACGTGGCACTCATCGGCGCAAGCGTGGCCGACGAGAAAGGCAACCTGGTATACCACGGCACTTCGCAGAACTTCAACCCCATGATGGCCACGGCAGCAGACCTGGTCATCGTTGAGGCCAAGAAAACCGTGCCAGTAGGCGCTATAGCCCCCGAAGCTGTGCACACACCCTGCATCATGGTAGACTACATGCTCAAGAAATAAGAGACTACAAATCAGACATAACACTAAAAACCTAATATACTGACATATATGGAAAAGACAATGATTCGCCTGCGTATGAGCGCAAAGGATGCTCACTACGGCGGCAACCTGGTAGACGGTGCACACATGGTACACCTGTTCGGCGACGTGGCTACAGAACTCCTGATCATGCACGACGGCGACGAGGGTCTGTTCGTGGCTTACGACAACGTTGAGTTCCTGGCTCCCGTTTACGCTGGCGACTACATCGAGGCTACAGGTGAGATAGTCTCGGTGGGCAACTCGTCCCGCAAGATGGTGTTTGAGGCAAAGAAGGTCGTGGCTGCCCGCCCCGACATCTCTCCGAGCGCAGCCGATGTGCTGGAAGAGCCCATCCTCGTATGCCGCGCCAGCGGAACATGCGTAGTCAAGAAGGAAGACCAGCGCAAAAACTGACACGCAGCCATGGACAAACTCATAATCACAGCAGCTATCTGCGGCGCGGAAGTCACCAAGGAGCAGAACCCCGCTGTCCCCTACACCGTAGAGGAGATAGTGCGCGAGGCGAAGTCTGCCGTTGACGCCGGCGCAGCAATCGTCCACATCCACGTGCGCGAGGACGACGGCACTCCCACTCAGAGCAAGGCTCGCTTCAAGGAGTGCATCGACGCTATATATAAGGTATGTCCCGATGTCATACTCATCCCCTCAACCGGCGGCGCAGTGGGCATGACAGCGGAAGAGCGCCTGCAGCCCACCGAGCTGATGCCCGAAATGGCGACGCTCGACTGCGGCACTTGCAACTTCGGCGACGACGTGTTTGAGAACACCATGCCGATGATGCGTGCCTTCGGCAAGCGCATGATGGAAAACGGCATCAAGCCCGAATACGAGTGCTTCGAGATGGGACACCTCGAGACTGTCCTCAACATGGCCCGCAAGGGTCAGGTGCCCGGCGCTCCGATGCAGTTCAACTTTGTGCTCGGCGTGCCCGGGTGCACCGGCGCGACTGCACAGAACCTCGCTTGGCTGGTCAACGCCATTCCAGCCGGCTCGACATGGACAGCCACCGGCATCGGCCGCCATGCCTTCACCCTCGCTGCCGCCGCTATCGTCATGGGCGGCAACGTCCGCGTAGGCTTCGAGGACAACCTCTACCTGGAGCGCGGCGTGCTGGCAAAATCCAACGGCGAACTCGTGGCTAAGGTAGTGCGTCTGGCCAAGGAACTCGGCCGTGAGGTAGCCACCCCGGCAGAGGCCCGCGAGATACTCGGCCTCAAGCCCCGCAAATAACAGCATACATCTGACACTCAAGTAAATAACAAACTCAAAATATCAAGAACCATGCAGAAAAAAGGAAACAAATACGGCACACACCGCGTGCTTGACCCTGTTGGCGTACTCCCCCAGCCCGCTAACAAGCTCGACAACAACATGGACGAGATCTACGACAACGAGATCCTGATCGACGTTCAGACACTCAACATCGACTCTGCCAGCTTCACACAGATTGAGGAGCAGGCAGGCGGCGACAAGAAGAAAATCGCCGAAATCATGCTTGACATCGTTGCCAAGCAGGGCAAGCACCGCAACCCCGTGACCGGTTCAGGCGGCATGCTCCTCGGCACTGTTGAGAAGATCGGCGACGCGCTGAAAGGCAAAATCGACCTCAAGGAGGGCGACAAGATCGCCACACTCGTTTCTCTGTCACTGACTCCGCTGCGCATCGACAAGATCAAGGACATCCGTCCCGACATCGACCAGGTTGACATCGACGGCAAGGCTATCCTCTTCGAGAGCGGCATCTATGCCAAGATACCCAGCGACCTGCCCGAGAACCTCGCCCTGTCAGCGCTCGACGTAGCCGGCGCGCCCGCACAGACAGCCAAGCTCGTCAAGCCCGGCGACACAGTGCTCATCATCGGCGCTGGCGGCAAGTCCGGCATGCTCTGCTGCTATGAGGCCAAGAAGCGTGCAGGCGTTACAGGCAAGGTTATCGGCCTGTGCCACAGCGAACGCAGCACCGAGCGTCTGAAGAAGCTCGGCTTCTGCGACGTAGTCTTCGCAGCTGACGCCACCAAGCCCGTTCCCGTAATGGAGAAGATCGAAGAAATCACCGGCGGCAAGATGTGCGACATCACCATCAACAATGTCAACATCCCCGACACTGAGATGACTTCTGTGCTCTGCACCAAGGACGATGGCATCGTTTACTTCTTCTCAATGGCCACCAGCTTCACCAAGGCTGCTCTCGGCGCAGAGGGCGTAGGCAGCGACGTGACTATGATTGTCGGCAACGGCTACACCAAGGGCCACGCCGAGATCACACTCCAGGAACTGCGCGAATGCGAAGCCCTGAGAAAGATCTTCACCGAACTGTACGCATAAATAATCCGATATGGAGACGGCACGTCACGCCAGCCGGTGCGGCGTGGCGTCCCCATACCCATTATTATCCGCTACGGCACTTATGTGCCGTGTCGGATAACGTCATAAGATACCCCAAATGAAAGAAAGCAGAAGAAAGGAGTTTTTCCCCGAAGTGACCGACGAGCAGTGGAACGACTGGCACTGGCAGGTGAGAAACCGCATTGAGACTGTAGACGAACTCAAGAAATACCTGAAACTGAGCGAGAAGGAGGAGAACGCCATCCGCGAGGCTCTCAAGCACCTGCGCATGGCCATCACCCCCTACTACCTCAGCCTCATCGACACCGAAAACCCCGACTGCCCCATCCGCAAGCAGTGCGTGCCGACAGAGAAGGAGCTCCACAAGGCCACAGCCGACCTGGACGACCCCTTGCACGAGGACAGCGACTCTCCCGTGCCGGGACTGACACACCGCTATCCCGACCGCGTGCTTTTCCTCATCACCGACCAGTGCTCCATGTACTGCCGCCACTGCACACGCCGCCGTTTCGCCGGCCAGCATGACAGCGCAGTCCCCATGGACCGCATCGACAAGTGCATCGAGTACATCGCCCGCACTCCGCAGGTGCGCGACGTGCTCCTCTCCGGCGGCGACTGCCTCCTGGTGAGCGACAAGACACTCGAGTACATCATCAGCCGCCTTCGCCAGATACCTCACGTGGAAATTGTGCGCCTCGGCAGCCGTGTCCCCGTGGTATGCCCCCAGCGCATCACTCCGGAGCTGTGCAACATGCTCAAGAAATACCACCCCATCTGGCTCAACACACACTTCAACCACCCCGACGAGGTGACTGCCGAGTCCAAGCAGGCTTGCGCACGCCTCGCCGACGCCGGCATTCCGCTGGGCAACCAGTCGGTGCTGCTGCGCGGCATCAACGACGACACCGTCATCATGAAGAAGCTGATGCACGAACTGGTGAAGATGCGTGTGCGCCCGTACTACATCTACCAGTGCGACCTCTCGACAGGCATCGAGCATTTCCGCACCCCGGTGTCAAAGGGCATCGAGATCATCGAGAACCTGCGCGGCCACACATCCGGCTATGCAGTGCCCACATTTGTCGTTGACGCTCCCGGCGGCGGCGGCAAGATACCCGTGATGCCCAACTATGTGATTTCCCAGGCTCCCGGCCGTGTAGTTCTGCGCAACTATGAGGGTGTCATCACCACATACACAGAGCCCGAGGAATATCCCGCGTTCCACGATGCTGAAGGTGCAACCAAGGAGGGCGTGGCAGCGCTGCTCCACGGCGACCAGATGGCTCTTGAGCCCAGCAACCTGGCACGTCACAACCGCAACAAACACTAATCCGCTCACACAGCGCCTATGCAACTCCTGGAGGATATATGCCGGCATCGCAGTGTCGCGATAGCGGGACTGGCAAAGAATGCCGGCAAGACGGAATGCCTGAACTACATCCTGCGCCATGCGCCGGAGACGGGACGGCGTTTCGCCATAACCTCCATTGGAGTTGACGGCGAGAACCGCGACCAGGTCACGGAGACCCACAAGCCGGAAATCACCCTTTCCGCCGGCATGTATTTCGTCACCTCCGAGATGCACTACCGGCAGAAGCGGCTCACGGCAGAGATACTCGACCTGAGCACCAGCCAGACATCGCTCGGGCGGCTGGTGACGGCACGCGCCGTTGACAGCGGCAAGGTGATACTCTCCGGACCTGCCGACACAGCGGCAGTGCGCCGGCTGATAGCGTCGATGCAAAGCCTCGGCGTGCAGACTACAATCGTTGACGGGGCATTGTCGCGGCTGTCGCTGAGCGCGCCGGAAGTCACCGATGCCATGGTGCTCGCCACCGGAGCAGCCCTGTCGCCCAACATACAGCGCATCGTACAGCAGACACGGTATGTATACGACCTGATTTCGCTGCCGCGCATCGAGGGGCACCTGGCAGAGTCGTTGGCGAGCGTGCAGCAGGGTGTGCGGACTGTTGACACTGACGGCGATGTGCATGACCCTGGCATACAATCGGCATACATGGTCGGATCACGTAAGGACGAGCTCTTCCGCCACGGCAAGACCATATATGTGGCAGGGGCTGTGAGCGAAAAACTGATGAAGTTCCTCGCCTCACAACGCGAGGTGAACGGGACTGTACTGATAATGAAGGACTTCACGCGGATGTTTGCCGAGCCGCAGACATACTACACTTTTCTGCGCAAGGGAGGCAGCGTGAAGGTTCTCCACACTACACAGCTGATAGCCGTGACCGTCAACCCGCGCTCGCCGCAAGGCTACACCGTTGACACCGGGCAGCTGCAAGACGCCCTGCGCCAGCATATCAGCGTGCCGGTCTACGACGTAATGGAGATACAAAGGAAAGAACGAGAGCAATCTCTGCAAACTGCATAAGCGAACGATATTATATATGGTATTACGCGAAATGATGGACATAGTCCCCGGCATGGCGCACATGGTCAGCCGGATAGAAGTGATGTCTGCTCCGGGACGGCGCAGGCTCATGTCATTGCCATGGCTGCGTGATGCCGAAAGCATACGCCACGCACTCGAGGCTGTCGGCGAACTCATTGCCGAGGACAGCAACCCCGACAGAGCCAAGGCTATGAACGCAATACGCCTGGGGCTGATGCAAATCAAGGAAATAAAGGGCACGGCAGCACGGACACTCCAGGCTGACCGTCTCGACGACATCGAGCTTTTCGAGCTGAAATCATTCGCCCTTACGGTCCTGGAACTGCGCAAAGCCCTGATGCAGACAGACATAACAGCAGTTGTGATGCCAGACCTCGAGCCAGTGGCAGACATACTCGACCCGTGCCGCGCCCGCATCCCGCACTTCTACATATACGACGACTACTCCACAGAGCTGGCAGCCGTACGCAAGCGCATCAAGGCTCTCAACGCCGACGGCTCTGACGAAGCGACACGCGAGGCGGAACAGCTGTTCATAACAGCCACCGAGCTGGAAGACGGCATCCGCGAGGACCTGTCGCGGCAGCTGCACACTCATGCCGACGCTATAAACGAAGCCCTTGCGCAAGTGGCGCAGCTCGATGTGCTGCAAGCACTGTCACGCCTCGCCGCAAGCGAGCACCTCACCAAGCCCATGACAGCCAGCGAAGGCGTACACTACACAGGGCTGGTCAACCCCGCTGTACGCGCAGCCCTGGCGCAGAAAGGGAAGACGTACCAGCCGGTAGACATAACCCTGCGCCCAGGCGCTACTGTCATCACCGGCGCTAACATGGCTGGCAAGAGCGTCCTGCTCAAGTCTGCCGCACTGGCACAGGCCATGATGCAATTCGGCATGTACGTCCCCGCTGCAGAGGCCCGCATTGCTCCGGTGGACGAGATACTGCTGAGCATCGGCGACGACCAGTCCGAGATGTCCGGCCTGTCGTCATACGCCGCCGAGATGATGCGCATCGACACCATCCTCAGCAGGCTGCGGTCAGGCATCCGCGCCCTCGTCCTCATCGACGAGCCGGCACGCACCACCAACCCCGTCGAAGGCCTCGCGCTGGTACAGGCTCTCACCTCCATACTGTCGGGCTACGACAGCACCACCGCCCTCACCACGCACTACAGCGGCATCACAGTGCCGTGTCACAGGCTGCGCGTAAAGGGACTCGCAGACATACCGCCCGGCACGCCGCTGCGCCCGGGCGACCTGAACAAATACATCGACTACTCCCTCACCGAAGAGGCCGGCGACAGCGTCCCCCACGAGGCGGTACGAATAGCCAGGCTGCTCGGCATCGATGCTGAACTGATAGACAAAACACAATCAATTATAGAACAAAACTAACATCACTGTCAAGATATGCAAAAGAGTAAATTAGGACTTGACTTCACCAAGGTCGCCCACGCCAAGGACGTGGCGCGTAACATCGCTGTCGATGTGCAGTCTTTCGTGGAGCAGTATACTACAGTGGCGGTAGAACGCACACTGTGCCGTTTGCTGGGCATCGACGGCGTCGACGAGAACACCGTACCACTGCCCAATGTCCTCGTGTCCAGCCTCCAGGAAAAGGGCGTGCTCGGACAGGGCATCCTTTTCTACCTCGGCAACGCCATAGCCGAAACCGGCAAAACGCCGCAGCAGGTTGCAGAGAGTGTCTCCGCCGGCGAACTGGACCTCACCACGCTGCCGCAGCACAGCGCAGACGAGATACATGACGCACTCCAGCCGTTTATCGACGCTTCCATCAAGCGCATCAGCGACCGACGTGCCAAGAAGGAGAACTACCTCAAGACGCTCGGCGAAGGCCCCAAGCCGTACCTGTATGTAATCGTCGCCACCGGCAACATCTACGAGGACGTAGTCCAGGCACAGGCCGCAGCCCGTCAGGGAGCGGACGTGATTGCCGTGATACGCACCACCGGGCAGAGCCTCCTCGACTATGTCCCCTACGGCGCGACCACAGAAGGCTTCGGCGGCACTTTCGCCACACAGGAGAACTTCCGCATCATGCGCAAGGCGCTGGACGAAGTAGGCGAGGAAGTAGGCCGCTACATACGCCTCTGCAACTACTGCTCCGGCCTCTGTATGCCCGAGATTGCAGCCATGGGCGCGCTCGAAGGCCTTGACGTGATGCTAAACGACGCGCTGTACGGCATCCTCTTCCGCGACATCAACATGCAGCGCACGCTCGTTGACCAGTTCATGTCCCGTGTCATAAACGGATTTGCCGGCGTTATCATAAACACCGGCGAGGACAACTACCTCACCACCGCCGACGCTGTCGAGGAGGCGCACACTGTGCTCGCCTCCGACCTCATCAACGAGCAGTTCGCCCTCATGGCCGGGCTGAAGGAGGAGCAGATGGGCCTCGGGCACGCCTTTGAGATGGACCCGATGCTCGAAAACGGCTTCCTTCTCGAGCTGGCACAGGCGCAGATGATACGTGAAATTTTCCCGAAAGCCACACTCAAGTATATGCCGCCGACCAAGTTCATGACCGGCAACATTTTCAGAGGACATATCCAGGACGCGCTCTTCAACATGATCGGCATCTGGACACACCAGGGCATTCAGCTCCTCGGCATGCCCACAGAGGCTATCCACACCCCCTTCATGTCTGACCGCTACCTCTCCATCGAAAATGCCAAGTACATTTTCGGCAACATGAAGAGCATCGGCGAGGAAGTGGAGTTCAAGAAGGACGGCATGATACAGAACCGCGCCAAGGAGGTGCTCGACAAGGCCACAAGCCTGCTCGAGAACATCGAGCGCGAGGGGCTGTTCACCGCCCTCGAGAAAGGCATTTTCGCCGACGTGAAACGCCCCAAGAACGGCGGCAAGGGCCTCGACGGCGTTGCCCCCAAGGGGACAAACTATTATAACCCGTTCATCGAGTTAATGATTAACCATAACTGATTGCGACCATGAGTGGAGGACTTTATTCAACCGAAAAACAAGATTTCGACAAGACGCTTGACCTCAAAAAGATCAAGCCATACGGCGACACAATGAACGACGGCAAGACGCAGCTGAGCTTCACGCTCCCCGTCCCTGCCGGCGACGAGGCCATCGAGGCTGCCAAGCAGCTACTCAAGAAAATGGGCTTCGAGAACCCTCTGGTCGTATTCCACAAGGAGCTGACCGAAGGCTACACCTTCTTCAACTGCTACGGCAGCTGCACGCACACCATCGACTATACCGACATCCATGTCCCCAAGGTGGAGGGCGTGAAATGGGACATGCACGAGTGTGACGAATACATACGCGAGAACATCGGCCGCCCCCTCGTCATGGTCGGGGCAAGCACCGGCACCGACGCGCACACCGTCGGCATCGACGCCATCATGAACATGAAGGGTTTTGCCGGCCACTACGGTCTGGAACGCTACGACATGATCGAGGCCCACAACCTCGGCAGTCAGGTGCCCAACGACGAGTTCATCGCCAAGGGCATCGAGCTGCACGCCGACGCGCTGCTCGTCTCGCAGACAGTCACACAGAAGGACGTGCATATCAAGAACATGCTCGAGCTGGTCGAGATGCTCGAGGCCGAGGGACTGCGCGACAAAGTTATCCTCGTCTGCGGCGGACCGCGCATCTCGCACGAACTCGCCAAGGAGCTCGGCTACGATGCCGGCTTCGGCATGAACACCTACGCCGACGACGTGGCTTCATACGTCGCCCAGGAGTATGTGCGACGCCACCCGAAATGACACTCTCCATACGTCAACAATGTAAAATCTAATATCATAAGCAATATGGACAAACAACAAATCAGAGAGACTATCGCACGCCGTGCAGCCCGCGAGCTGCATGACGGATATGTGGTAAATCTGGGAATAGGCTTGCCCACACTCATTCCGGCGTTCCTGCCGGAGGGCGTGCATGTCACCCTCCACTCGGAGAACGGACTGCTGGGCATGGGCGCAAAGCCCGCCGAGGGCGAGGGCGACCCCGAGCTGACTGACGCCGGAGGCGCGTTCACCTCCATGCAGCCAGGCGCGAGCCTCTTCGACAGCGCGACCTCATTCGGCTATGTGCGCGGCGGACACGTCGATGTCACTATCCTCGGCGCGCTCCAGACTGACGAACAGGGCAACCTCGCCAACTGGTGCATACCTGGCAAGAAGACCCCGGGAATGGGCGGTGCAATGGACCTGCTCGCCGGCGCTCGCCGCGTTATCCTCGCCATGGAACACACTGCCAAGGGCAACCACAAAATCCTCAAGGAATGCACACTCCCCCTCACCGCCGCCCATGCGGTCAACATGATAATCACCGAGATGGGCGTGATGATGGTCACTCCCAAAGGCCTCGAACTGACGGAATACAACCCCGAGTTCACTCTCGACCAAATCAAGGAAGCAACAGGTTGCGACCTTATCATTTCTGACAACCTCAAACCGATGACACAGGCATGAAAACATACATCGTAGCTGCGAAACGCACAGCAATCGGCAAGTTCCTCGGATCTGCCACCTCTATACCCGTAGCCATTCTCGGCTCGACAGTGATCAAGAACATCCTCGAGGAGACCAAGATTGACCCCTCTATAATCGATGAGGTTATCGTCGGCAACGTCCTCTCCGCAGGCCAGGGCCAGGGCGTGGCCCGCCAGTGCGCCATCAAGGGAGGCATACCCAACGAAGTGCCCGCCTACGGCATCAACATGATATGCGGCAGCGGCATGAAGGCTGTCCTCAACGCCGTGACTGCCATCAAGTCAGGATTTGCAAACGTGGTTCTCGCCGGCGGCGCAGAATCAATGTCGGGCGCAGGCTACGTCCTCCCCGGCGGCGTGCGCGACGGACACCGCATGGGACCGGTAACCGCTATCGACCACATGGTGCATGACGGCCTCACTGATGCCTTCGAGAACATCCACATGGGCCTCACCGCCGAAAACATCGCCGAGAAATACAACATCACCCGCGAGGAACAGGACGAGTTCGCCCTCGAGTCGCAGCACCGCGCTATCGCAGCTATCGACGGCGGCCGCTTCAAGGAGGAAATCGTGCCCGTAGAGTACCGCGACCGCAAGGAAATCAAGGTGTTCGACACCGACGAGTTCCCCAACCGCACCACTTCTGCAGAGAAGCTCGCCAAGCTCCGTCCCGCGTTCAAGAAGGACGGCACAGTGACCGCCGGCAACGCATCAGGCATCAACGACGGCGCATCCTTCGTGCTTATCGCTTCCGAAGAGGCCGTCAACAAATACAACCTCACCCCGATGTGCGAAATCATAGGCATCGGCCAGGGCGGCGTTGACCCCGCATACATGGGCATGGGCCCCGTACCCGCGATCCGCATGGCCCTCAAGAATGCAAACCTCGAGCTCAAGGACATGGATGTAATCGAGCTCAACGAGGCCTTCGCAGCACAGTCGCTCGGCGTGATACACGAACTCGTCAAGGAGCACCACGTAACACGCGAATGGATCTCCGAACACACCAACCCCAACGGCGGCGCAATCGCCCTGGGACACCCCATCGGCGCATCCGGCAACCGCATCATCGTGACACTCGTGCATGAGATGAAAGCAGCCAAGGCTCACTACGGCCTCGCTTCGCTCTGCATCGGAGGCGGCATGGGCACGGCTATCATCCTCCGCGAATGTTGACACAGGCTCTCATGCCATCACACAACCATCAAAGACAACAAAATGGATTTCAGCATATCTAAGAAAGAGCAGCTCTTCCTGAACATGATCAGGGAGTTTGCCGAGAAAGAGGTGAAACCCCTCGCCGCCGAAGTCGACGAAGAGGAGCGTTTCCCCATTGAGACTGTACGCAAGATGGGACCCCTGGGCATCATGGGCATACCCGTCCCCAAGGAGTACGGCGGCGCCGGAGGCAACAACATCCTCTACACAATGGCCGTCGAGGAACTCTCCCGCGTATGCGCCACAACAGGCGTTATCGTCTCCGCACACACCTCACTCTGCTGCGCCCCCATCATGGAACACGGCACAGAGGAGCAGAAGATGAAATACCTCCCCAAGCTCGCCACAGGCGAGTGGATCGGCGCATTCGGCCTGACTGAGCCCAACGCCGGTACAGACGCTTCCGCACAGCAGACTTTCGCTGTCAAGGAGGGCGACCACTATGTCCTGAACGGTTCGAAAATATTCATCACCAACGCCGAGTATGCCGACGTGTACATCATCATGGCCATGACCGACAAGTCACAGGGCACTCGCGGCATCTCCGCATTCATCGTCGAGAAAAGCTTCCCCGGATTCTCCGTCGGCAAGAAGGAGAAGAAGATGGGCATCCGTGGCTCTGCCACCTGCGAGCTCATCATGGAGAACTGCATCGTGCCGGCAGAGAACCTGCTCGGCAAGGAGGGCAAGGGCTTCAGCATCGCCATGAAGACCCTCGACGGCGGCCGCATCGGCATCGCATCGCAGGCTCTCGGCATCGCACAGGGCGCAATGGACGAGACCGTCAAGTACACCAAGGAGCGCAAGCAGTTCGGCAAGCCCCTCTGCAAATTCCAGAACATGCAGTTCCAGCTCGCCGACATGCAGACACGCATCGAGGCCTCACGCCTCCTGGTGCGCAAGGCCGCGTGGAAGAAAGACGGCAAGGTGCCCTACAGCGCAGACGCTGCAATGGCGAAACTGTTTGCCGCAGAGACCGCAATGGAGATGACCACAAAGGCCGTCCAGTACCACGGCGGCTACGGCTACACTCGCGAGTACCCCGTGGAGCGAATGATGCGCGACGCCAAGATTACGGAAATCTACGAGGGAACATCCGAAGTACAGAGAATGGTAATCGCAGGTCAATTGTTCAAGTAAAAATCTCACACTCATGAATATAGTAGTATGCATTAAGCAAGTTCCGGACACCACGGAAATCAAGCTCGACCCGGTCAAGGGCACGCTCATCCGCGACGGTGTGCCGAGCATTATGAACCCCGACGACAAGGGTGGCCTCGAGTTTGCGCTGCGCATGAAAGACCAGTACGGCGCACACGTCACTGTCATCACCATGGGCCCGCCACAGGCTGAAGAGATACTGCGTGAAGCATACGCCATGGGCGTAGACCGCGCTATCCTGCTGAGCGACCGCAAGTTCGGCGGCGCTGACACGCTGGCGACCTCCAACACCATCGCCGCCGCACTCCGCAAGCTCGACTTCGACATCATCATCACAGGCCGCCAGGCCATCGACGGTGACACAGCACAGGTCGGCCCGCAGATAGCAGAGCACCTCGACCTGCCCCAGGTGACATACGCCGAGCAGCTCGAATATGACGGCAAGAAGACATTCACCGTCAAGAAAGCCGACGAAGACGGCTACCAGATTGTGGAAGTGGACGCTCCCTGCCTCGTCACCGCCCTCGCCTCCGGCGTGAAGCCCCGCTACATGTCAGTGCGCGGCATCGTCGAGGCTTACGACCGCGAAATCGAGGTGTGGAACTTCGACAGCATCGACGTTGACCCCGCCAAGATCGGCCTCGGAGGCTCACCGACACGTGTCGCCAAGTCGTTTGCAAAGGGCATGAAGGCTCCCGGACAGCTCTACGAGGTTGAGCCCCAGGAAGCTGTGGACCTCATCATCGCCAAGCTCAAAGAGAAATACATCATCTGACAATAATTCCATAACACATCTAACAGATAACTCACAATGGAAAAATCTGATTTCAAAGGCGTTTACGTATTTATCGAACAGCGCGAAGGGACTGTCCAGAACGTGGCATTGGAATTATTGGGCAAGGCACGCGAACTCGCCGACAAGCTCGGCGAGGAGGTCGTAGGCATCCTCCCCGGCTACAAGTTCACAGACCAGGCGCAGAAATGCGTTGAGTACGGCGCAGACCGCGTCCTCGTCATCGACGCTCCCGAGCTCGAAGCCTACACCACAGAGCCATACGCACAGGCCATAAACCAGGTCATCAGCGAGCGCAAGCCCGCAATCGTCCTCTTCGGAGCAACCACAATAGGCCGCGACCTCGGCCCGCGCCTCTCAGCCCGCGTAGGCACTGGCCTGACAGCTGACTGCACAGGCCTCGAAATCTCCGACGACCGCGACCTGATGATGACACGCCCCGCCTTCGGCGGCAACCTCATGGCAACCATCGTCTGCCGCGAACACCGTCCGCAGATGTCTACCGTCCGCCCCGGCGTGATGCGCATGGCACAGCCCGACAAGAACCGCAAAGGCGAAATCGAGCAGGTCAAAATCGACTTCAACCCCGCCAAGTTCCGCGTCCGCGTCAAAGAACACGTCAAGGCCTCCAAGAACCTCGTTGACATCGCCGATGCCAAAATACTCGTCTCCGGCGGTCGCGGCGTAGGCAGCAAGGAAGGCTTCGACACCCTCCACAAGCTCGCCGACGCTATCGGCGCAGAAGTGTCCTCGTCACGCGCAATGGTCGATGCAGGCATCATCGGACACGAGCGTCAGGTAGGCCAGACAGGCAAGACCGTGCGCCCAGACGTATACTTCGCACTCGGCATCTCCGGCGCGATACAGCACCTCGCCGGCATGGAAGAGTCCGAGTTCATCATCGCTGTCAACAAGGACAAGTTTGCCCCGATCTTCAGCGTGGCAGACCTCGGCATCGTCGGCGACCTCCACAAGATCGTTCCCATGCTCACCGAGCGTCTCAAGCACTGATACCCGCTCCATACAGACACAACGAGGGTGCGCCTTCCAGCGCACCCTCGTTTATTG
>CAKUKR010000056.1 GCA_934663645.1 uncultured Muribaculaceae bacterium
CACATCGGCCTCAGGTCGTCGAGACCTCCGACGTGGTCGTAATGGCTGTGGGTCAGCAGCACTGCGTCTACGTTATGGATGTCATGCAGCAGAGCCTGGCTGCGGAAGTCGGGCGACACGTCGATCAGGATGTTCTGATCGTTGGTCTGTACAAGCACTGATGCCCTCATGCGCTTGTCGTGAGGGTCTTCAGACTGGCAGACCCCGCAGCGGCAGCCGATTTCGGGTATGCCCTTGGACGTGCCGCTGCCCAGCACAGTCACCTTAATTGATGTGTCGATATAGTTCACCTCGCGGCGCAGGCGTATGCCGTACTTTTGCATCACTGTATTCTCTATATGCTGAGCCAGCGCGGTTACGTCGGCGGCAGTGGCATTGCCGGTGTTGGCTATCACAAGGCACTGCTTGGGATATACCTGTGCGCCCCCGATGCGGTAGCCTTTCAGCCCGGCATGTTCGATAAGCCACCCGGCCGGGACTTTCACCCGGTGGTCGTCCACGCGGTATGACGGCACGTCAGGGTCTCGCCGCAGCACTTCCTCGCGGAAATAATACTCCGACCCGACAGGGTTTTTGAAGAAGCTGCCCGCGCTGCCGATGGCTTTCGGGTCTGGCAGTTTCTCATTGCGCAGACGCATAACCTCGCTGCGCACTTCTTCGGGAGAGGGGCTGTGTCCGAGGCTTTCGCTCCACGTTTTCAGCGGGCCGTAGTCGAGATGCTTAGCCTTGCCGTCGTGGTTGAGGCGGAAGCTGACGCGCAGTATGAAGTATCGTCCTTTCCACTCGCGTTTGAAGCGGCTGTCGCGGTATCCAAACTGGCATTCCTCTCGTGAGAGCATCACGGTTCTGCGCGACATTGTGTCGAAACACTCCACCGAGTGTATGTAGTCGCCGGCCTCCACACCGTATGCCCCTACATTCTGCACAGCAGCCGCGCCGACTTCTCCCGGTATGCCAGACAGGTTTTCAAGCCCTGAAAGCCCCTGCTCGAGAGTCCACGCTATGAAATCGTCCATGCGTTCGCCAGCTCCAGCTATTGCGTATACCGTGTCGGGGTCTTTTTCGTAGCGGCGGAAGCCACGTATGCCGCAATGCAGTATAAGTCCGTCAAAATCACGGATGAACAGCAGGTTGCTTCCCTCACCGATGTGCAGCACCGGGTAGTTGAGGTACTCCTGTGTCCGTGACAGAGCCTCCAGTTGACGGACATTGGCGTATTCGGCATACATGCGTGTGCGGACGGGTATTCCGAAGGTGGTATGTGACGTGATGTCTATGTCGTGTTTTATCAAATCAGTCGCTTTCATGAGTTGTCTTGGTTTTGTGTGTCCGGGTGTGTTTTTACTGTCTGAAATCTACGAGTATGCCATCCTCGAATTGCAGGTATCTGCCGCCGTCGTATTTCCACAGGTCGAGGGTGTTGGCATAGCTGCGCCCGGAGTCCGCGTCTGCCGGCATCCCCATTGACAGGCGGCACTCCTGCTTGGTCATCCCTTGCCGCACGCGCCCTCGCTGTATCAGTTCCCACACGTCAGGCTCGATGTTGGGGTACTGCTTCTTCAGGTCGGTCAGGTAGAACAGCGAGGCGAAGCGTCGGCTCGATGTCTGGCTGCCGTCTTCGGGGTTCATGTAGTAGTTGCCTACTGTGCCGCCGCTGTCTGTGAATGTCACCTTTATTGGGAAAATCATATTGCCTGGCGTGACTGCGGTCACTGTCACGGGGATGTATTTGCGCCCGACAAAATCCTCGTCCTCCTCATCATACCATAGCTGCGTGCGTGTCCAGTAGGTGTTGCCGTGCATACGGCGGTCTATGGCATGGACAGTCTCCATGTCTATCAGAGCCGCAATGTCAAGACTGGTGAACTCTTTGGGCGCATTGTCCGTTGGGATGCCTGTGTCGTACAGGTATTTTCCTTCTGTGCCTTCAAGCGCCAGCGCGGCTGTGACGCTGCCGTCAGGGTGGTGTTCGGGTTGTGTGCCCGCATACGTCAGTATGTCGCCACGGTGAGGTTGCTTGCCCGGATCGGCCGGGAGTGTCCGCTGCACGAGCATAACGGCAATTTTGTCGTCAGCCACATAGAACTGCCGCCCCTCTTTCCATTCGCCGAGTGGCGTGCCGTTGATGTCCGCCAGGTACAGGTCTTCTGCCGACGGCGCGATCTCACGTGTGTCACTGCGCGACAGCTTGATGGCCTGTGTGCTCTCGACACCGGTAAAACACGAGGTGAGTGAAGCCGTTGCGGCAACACTCATCCCGGTTAACAGTATATGTATGATGCGGTGTCTGTTCAATGTTCAAACCATTTGCGTGCGTTGACGAATGCCGTCAGCCACGGGGTGATTTGGTCTCTCAGTCTGCCGGAGGGGTAGTACCCGCACTGCCAGGGGAATATGGCGCGTTCCAGGTGCGGCATCATTGCCAGATGACGGCCGTCCTTGCTGCATATTGCTGCCACCGACCCGAATGACCCGTTGGGGTTGCCAGGGTATGTGCCGTATGCGTAGCGTGCTGCGATGTTGTGGTCTGACAGTTTCCCGGGCAGTGAGAATCTGCCCTCGCCGTGAGCCACCCAGATGCCGAGCTTCATGCCAGCGAGCGGCGACAGCATGACACTGTTGTTTTCGGGTATCTCAACTGACAGGAACGCAGACTCAAACTTGCCCGACGTGTTGTGGTGCATCGACGGGTGAACCTCAGCCTCTGGCTCGATGAGCCCAAGCTCCATCATCAGCTGGCATCCGTTGCAGATGCCCAGCGAGAGTGTGTCCTCGCGTGCGTAGAAATTCTTGAGAGCTGTGCGAGCCTTCTCGTTGTACAGGAAGCCGCCGGCCCAGCCTTTGGCAGAACCCAGCACGTCCGAGTTGGAGAAGCCTCCGCAGAACACTATCATGTTCACGTCCTCGAGTGTCTCGCGCCCGCTTGTCAAGTCAGTCATGTGCACGTCCTTGACATCAAAGCCGGCCAGGTAGAGGCTGTATGCCATTTCACGGTCGCCGTTGACGCCCTTTTCACGGATTATGGCAGCCGTGATGCCCGACTTGCCCGGACGCTCGAATGACAGTCCGTAGCTGCTCAGCTTGCCGTTGAACGATGAGGGAATGTTGTACAACACAGGCTGCTTGCGGTAGTTGCGGTAACGGAGTTCAGCGCATTTCTCGCCGCTCTGGTCGCGGTCGAGCAGGTATGATGAGTGGTACCATACGTCGCGCAGCGCGTCGATGTCAAATGTATGTATGCTGTCATGGTGCGTAACCTTCAATTTGCGCTCCTTGCTGACGCAGCCGATTTTGTAGTAGCATACGCCGGCTGCCTTGAGTTCCTCCTCTGCTGTGGCGAGGTTGCTGTCTGCCACCTGTATTACAACGCCTGGGTTCTCGGCAAAGAGTATTTTGACAGTGTCGTCCTCTGCGAAGCTGTCGAGGTTTATCTCCATGCCGAACCGCGTGTTGGCGAAATTCATTTCCAGCAGGGTGGTAATCAGTCCTCCTGCGCTGATGTCATGCTGCGCCAGCACCAAGCCTCGGCGGTTGAGCGTCTGCAACGCGCAGAATGCGGAGGCAAACGCCTCGGGATTTTTCACCGTCGGGGCTTCGCTGCCTACAGCGTTGAGCGACTGGAAGAATGCCGAGCCGCCCAGCTTGAAGGCATCGCTGCTCATATCTATGTACATGAATGTGGACTGGCGCGACGATGCCACAGGCGAGATGACCTTTCTAATGTCGCGCACTTCGCCGGCTGCGGAGATAATGACTGTGCCAGGGGCAAGCACCTTGCGGTCGCCGTATTTCTGCGTCATCGACAGCGAGTCCTTTCCTGTCGGTATGTTCACGCCCAGCGCACGCGCAAATGCGGAGCATGCCTCGACGGCGCGGTACAATGCGGCATCCTCCCCGGGATTCTTGCACGGCCACATCCAGTTGGCTGACAGGGACACTGATTTCAGCCCGTCCATGAGCAATGCTCCTGAAATATTGGTCAGTGCCTCGGCGATAGACAGCACCGAACCCTTTGCCGGGTCTGACAATGCTGCTTGCGGAGCATGACCTATGGAAGTGGCGATGCCGGCTTTGCCACGGTAGTCGAGTGTGGCCACGCCGCAGTCGCTCAGCGGCAGCTGCAAGCGTCCTTGGCATTGCTGTCGGGCAATGCGGCCAGTCACCGAGCGGTCTACCTTGTTGGTCAGCCAGTCTTTGCAGGCAACTGCCTCAAGCTGAAGCACCTGATTCAAGTATTCGTCTATGTGTTGTGCATCGTATTGCGCGTCGTGGTATTTATGCTCTACTGTCGTGTCCGTCATCACCGTTTTGGGTGAGTTGCCGAACATATCCGACATATTCAGGTCAATGGGGCGCACGCCGTCTTTCTGCTCAAACACGAAGCGGGCGTCGTCGGTCGTTTCGCCGACTACATAGAACGGCGCCTGTTCGCGCTCGGCAATGCGCTTGACGCGGTCGATGTCCTTTTCTGCCATTACCAGTCCCATGCGTTCCTGGCTCTCGTTGCCGATTATCTCTTTGGACGAGAGTGTCTTGTCGCCTACGGGAAGAGCTGCTATGTCGATTTTGCCGCCAGTAGCCTCAACCAGTTCGGAAAGGGCGTTCAGGTGACCTCCTGCGCCATGGTCATGGATGCTGACACAAGGATTGCTTTCCATTTCCTCCAATGCACGAACCACGTTGCTGACACGCTTCTGCATCTCGGGGTTGGCACGCTGCACGGCGTTGAGTTCTATTGAGTTGTCGTATTCACCGGTCTCTACTGACGAAACTGCGCCGCCACCCATGCCGATGCGGTAGTTGTCGCCTCCCATGACGACAACCTTCATCCCCGCTTCGGGCGTCTCTTTCAGCGCATCCTTCTCAGTACCCATGCCGATGCCGCCGGCCAGCATTATCACCTTGTCGTAGGCGAGGGTGCGGTTGTCCTCTTCATGCTCGAATGTCAGCAATGAGCCGCAGATGAGCGGCTGGCCGAACTTGTTGCCGAAATCAGACGCGCCGTTTGAGGCCTTGACGAGTATCTGCTCGGGTGTCTGGTACAGCCATGGACGCGCCGCAGGTGCTTTCGCCTCCCATACGCGCCCTGGTGTCTCGGGACGCGGATATGATGTCATGTAGACGGCTGTCCCGGCGATAGGCAGGCTGGCTTTGCCGCCGCCCATGCGGTCGCGTATCTCCCCTCCAGTGCCGGTAGCTGCACCGTTGAACGGCTCGACTGTGGTAGGAAAGTTATGTGTTTCCGCTTTCAGCGAAATGACGGTCTTGATTTTGCGCTCCGCGAAGAAGTCGGGACGGTCTGCGCTCACCGGCGCAAACTGTATGGCTTTCGGCCCGCGGACGAATGCTACATTGTCCTTGTATGCCGACACCAGCCCGTTGGGATGCTCCTGCGACGTCAGCTTGATCATCTTGAAGAGCGACATGGGCATCTCCTTGCCGTCGATTACAAATGTGCCGTTGAATATCTTGTGGCGGCAATGCTCCGAATTTACTTGTGAAAAGCCGAACACTTCCGAGTCGGTCAGCCGTCGTCCCAGCCGCTGCGACAGCAACGTGAGATACTCAATCTCGTCGGGCGAGAGGGCAAGTCCCTGCTCGCGGTTGTAGCTCTCGAGGTCATCAACGTGGATGATTTCCTCTGGGCGGCGTGATGTGTCGAACACCTTCTGTCCCAGTCCGTCATAGACGCTGCGGAGCATGCGGTCATACTCTGGGTTGTCAGATGTCGCCCGCTCGAACATCTCGATGCGGGTCAGCCCATCGATACCCATATTGGCCGCCATCTCGACGGCATTGGTGCTCCACGGAGTTATCATCTCGCTGCGAGGCCCGATGTACTTGCCCTTTATACTGCCTGTCTTTAGCGCATTTGCACCCGAAAACAGCCAGTTCAGCTTGCTCACAACCTCTTCCGAGAGGGGAGCTGTGCTCTCAACGGCAATAACATGGTCTCTGTCCTTCTTGAAAAATGTAATCATGCTGGTTGGTATACCTATGTCGAAATTATACCGCAAAGTTACACAAAAAAACTCGTTCTTTTATGCCCCTCGCATGATAAAGTCATGGCCGCTGCTGAACTTCTTGCTAATGTGGTGCTGCTTCAGGGTGTTCTTTACAGAATAACGGACCTGGCAGGTTTGACCCTGACAGATCCGCTTGGTGAGGATTATGGTTTCAATTACTTGATTGCCACCTTGTGTGTGCTTGTCGTGTCGGCTGTTGTGATGCGGACTACATATATGCCCGGTGTCCATGCTGATGCGTCGATGCGGTCGGCCTGTGTGGATGCCATTTTCTGTCCTGAAACGGAGTACACTTCCATAGTTGCTCCGTCTGCTCCCTCTGTGCGGATTTCGCGGTCAGCCACCCATACCTTCACATTGTCGTCGCTGACAGATGCGATGCCTGAAAGGGCGTTGATCTTGAACGCGGGGGAGATAGTCTGGCGTTGGCGGTTGCCAGCCTTGTCGGTCATCTCAATGCGCAGGTCAAACCAGCCGGTGCGGCTCGGACGGTCAACACTGGCAAGGTTAGTTGAATAGCAGTCGCCGAAGCCAGGCATGAAGAACAGTTCGGGAATAGCTTCGACTTCGAGCGTGGTGAACGAGTCCTCGCCGTAAGGCGCGTATTCTACTTTCGGCTCAGCCTTCTCGTATGTGAAGTAGAAACGGTCGTCGCTGTGCCACTGGAAGTCGCCTCCAGAGAAGTACATTGTGCCGTCGGCTGCATTGTCGAAGCGGTCGATAACTTTGCCGTCCATGTCCTTGAATATGAGCATCTGGAGTGTCGGCGCGGTAACGTCTTCATTACGCTCGTCATAGCTGACTTCAGTGACGTTCTTGCCCTGAAGGCCGTCAACGATTATATTGTCGTTGCGGAACGTAATGTCGATTTTGCCGGGCGCGTGTCCGTCGGTTGACCAATTATACTGCCAATCGCTGCCCAGATAGTCCGAGCTGTTCGTGAGTTTTGCCTCGCCGTTATATGAAAAGTCAGTCTTGACACAGGCATAATCTGCGCCGCGAACTTCACCAAGGCGGCCGATGTATGCCGGCTCTACATAGATGATTGTTTCTTCTCCGTAAGCATTCTTTTGGATCATGACAGAATTGACAGGTGAGGAGTCTCCGTATGTCTGTCCCTTGGTGGCTGAAGTGAAGGTATACGCCGGATGTCCGGGGAACTCTGTGATGTCTACGTCCTCCTCGGGGCATTGGAAAGAGTAGTTGCCGCACTCGGAGTGGTTGTTGTTGATGTATTCCCAGCCGTCCTGGACGCGCCTTACCGGCAGTCCCATGGTTGCTGCCATGGCATCATACTCGAAGCCTTCACTGTCCTTCATTATCTTGTGGAACTCGTAGTTCCCGACTGTGACAACAGTCTGTATGCGCACTTCCGCACCGGGGTCTGGCGTGCCTGCAGAAATCCATACTTCCGGATTGTCGTATGTGAGATCAATTCCGCCTCCGCCGAGTGTAACTTCGTTTATCCAACCTGCGCATTTCACATGGCTTTTGTACTTTTCGCAGCCAATTTCGTCATGGATAGGTGAGTGTACGAAATCATCCTGATACATCACGAATGGAGCTTCATTGCGGATTGTGGTTTTCTCAGTGCCGGTACCCGTGATTTCAAGTGCATAACATTTTCCGTCAGCTTCTACCAGCGCTGTCGTACAGACAGTATAGTTGTCGCTGAGAGGTGACACTTTCAGTCGTGATATTGAATTGACTTCTTCTTCACTCATTCCGAAATCCGCCATGCGGACACCTGTTGCTATGGAGCCTACATTCTTGCGGTAGACGACAGTTGAACTCACCAACATGTCAGCAGTTGCATTGGTATAGTCAATTTCAAAGCTCTCCGGGTCGGTGAGTATCCCCAACGAGACCTTTCTGCCGTCCGGCAAGTAGCCGTCTGATGTCACACAGAGAGGCGCTTCGTCGGTCGAGAAGTGGATTTCAGTGTCTCCTGTGATTGTGACGCTTTCCTTGAACATGGTCAGCACTTCCCCATTTTGATTCCAGCACTGTCCGCAGAGGTCGTATGTGCCGACCGGCACCTCAAATACGCCCGCGTTTTCTTCAGGCCACATTTCGTTGTAGACGTTCTCATTGTAGATGGCGCAGTACGGTGAGAACTCGCCCTCTTTGAAGTCGAACGTTACATTCACCTTGAAGAGCTGTCCGTCCGCCTTCGTCGGCTTGTGCATTCTGGCGTTTGCCGGCGTGAACTTGGAGTGTTTCAGCTCGCCGGGCTTTGCGTGCCGGTCGGCGGTGCGGTTGGCGGGCGCGTATGCCATCATCGAAATGGAGGCAAACGCCATCAGTACTAAATGTAAGATTTTCGTCATAATGTGATGTATTAGAGTGTAGTTGATTTTTGTCGCTGTAAAGTTAAGCATAATTCCTCTCTCTTGCAATCCCCCCCCGGTTTTTACAATCGCACAACACAATTTACTGTTTGTTGATTACCAGAACTGGTTATTTCACTTCGCATTACCTTCAAAAAGGGGCGGCAGTACTCGGTTATCGGGGATTTTTATTACCTTTGCATCATATATAATCGTAATACACTCTACTGACATGAAAAGTATCAAGAGATTACTTGTGCTGATGCTGGTGGCATTCGCTGTTGCCGGCAGTGCAAATGCACAGTTCCGTTTCGGCGTGAAAGCCGGTCTCAACCTCAACAGTCTGCACATTGACAACCTCAGCAACAATTTTTCGTCTGACAACGGCTGCGGCTTCACCGGCGGCGCAATGGTTGAGTTCACCGTTCCCATCATTGGCCTTGGCTTTGACGCCTCGCTGATGTACACCCGCATGAACGCTGAATTGTTCAACGCTTCAATTGATGAGGATGGCAAAATCGTAGACAACGGCAATTCCAAGGACTTCTTCGAAATCCCCGTCAACCTCAAGTACAAGTTCAGCATCCCTGCTGTAGGCAATGTGATTTCGCCGTACCTGTTCACAGGCCCGTCATTCGCATTCAAACTCGGCGGCGATGACAATGTGTTCGCAACCAAGAAGTTCCAGTGTGCCTGGAACATCGGTGTAGGCATAGAACTCATCAACCACCTGCAGATAGGCGGCAGCTACGGCTTCGGCATGAACAACATCGCAAAGGAATTTGGCGTGACAACTGTTGATGACTACAAGGTGAAGAACAATTACTGGACAGTGACAGCCGCTTGGCTGTTCTGATGCCAGACGAAACAACGACAATCTTATAATCAACTGAATGATTAAGAAGATATTACTCGGGGTGGTGATGTGCCTGACGGCCATCACCGCCTCTGCCGAATTTCGCTGGGGACCGGTAGCGGGCGCCAATTTCACCTCCTACCGTTTCAAACAGCATATTGCAGATGTCAAGATGTCTACCGGTTTTCAGGCCGGTCTCATGGGAGAGCTTATGTTCCCTGGCATCGGCTTTGGCGTGGATTTCGGGCTTAACTACAGCATGCACGGCTCGAAAATCAATTTCGGCGACAAGAAGGTTTGGGCATCCGACGGCTTCGGCAACGAACAGGTTTGGCTGCACACTATTCAGGTGCCGTTGCACCTGCGTTTCAAGTATACGCGCCTTTCTGGCCTAGAACGTTATTTAGCGCCGTTTGTCTTTGCTGGCCCGGTGTTCACGTTCCATGTCGATGACAATGATGTCAAGGCGTTGGAATACCCCGGCGGCACGGTCGCCATTCAGTTCGGCCTTGGCGCGGAGATATGTGAGCGGTGGCAGATTTTCGGGTCGTATGACCTCGGCGTTTCCTACGAGATGCGAACTGTCAAGCTCGACAATTACTCGGCACGTCCCTCCACTTGGAATGTCGGCGTGACTTACCTGTTCTGACCTCGTCACTTGTAACCCTCGCACAGATGTCCCTCTTTGCAGATGTGATATTGCCGTTGCCCCTGCAGGATGCGTTTACCTACGCCATCCCCCCAGAAATGGAAAATGGCATCTCAATCGGGTCGAGGGTGTATGTGCAGTTTGGCAAAAGCAACAGGAAGTGCTATACGGCTCTCGTTGTCGGGCTGCATGACGACCCTCCGAAGAATTATGAGGTAAAGGAGATATTGCAGCTCCTTGACAGCGACAGCATTATCCGTTACCCGCAGCTGAAGCTGTGGCAGTGGATTTCCGACTATTACCTGTGTACTCTCGGCGATGTCTACAAGGCCGCGCTCCCTGTAGGGCTGAAAATCGAGAGCGAGACAATGGTCTGCCTTAATACGGACTACGAGCCTTCCGAAACTGAGCATCTCACGGAGAAACAGGCTCTTATTGTCGCTACTTTGCAACGCGAGGAGCGGCTCAACCTACACCAGTTGGCGGACAAATGCGGCATACAGACCATTTCGCCTATTGTCGCGAGGCTGCTCGACATCGGAATTGTCGAGATCGATGAGCGCACTATAGACCGCTACCGTCCAGTCAAGAAAACACTTGTCCGACTAACGTGTGACCGTGGCGACGACAATGCGCTGCACGATATTCTGGCTTCTTTTCCAAAGACTGCACGAGCAAGGGAGAAACTGTTGCTGACTTACCTCGACAAAAGCGGTTGGCTGCAGCGCAATTCTCCGTTAAGAGAGGTAGAGAGGAAGGAACTTGCGGATGCTGCCGCTGTCAGTTCCGGCATCATGAAAGCATTGATAGACAAGGGTATATTTGAGGTTTATACCAAAGTTGTCAACCGTTTCAACCGAGGGTCGGAGCAAAACCAAACAGCCCCGCTCTCGCCGTTGTCACCGCTTCAAACAGAAGCGTTAGACAGCATACGCTCTCAGTTCACAGACCATAATGTGGTCCTGCTTCGAGGTGTGACGGGAAGCGGCAAGACAGAAATATACACTCATCTGATACAGCAAGCACTCAATCAGGGCAATCAGGTGCTGTATCTCGTCCCCGAGATTTCGCTTACCACGCAGCTGACCGACAGGCTTCGCCGTTTCTTCGGCGACAAGCTCGTGGTTTATCACAGCAAATTTTCTGACAATGAGCGTGTTGACCTATGGCGCCGAATATTGTCGAGCCATGAGCCTATTGTCGCCCTCGGCGCGAGGTCGGCGGTATTCCTCCCTTTTGCTCATCTCGGACTGGTCATAGTCGACGAGGAGCATGAGAGTTCCTTCAAGCAGTACGACCCTGCGCCGCGATACAACGGGCGTGACACCGCGATAGTCCTTGCCTCCATGCACGGCGCAAAAACGTTGCTCGGATCTGCAACCCCTTCTGTGGAAACATACTACAAGGCAAAGGGGGGCAAATACGGGCTTGTGGAGCTGACAGAGCGTTTTTCCGGGGCGGTGATGCCAGATGTCGAGGTGGTAGATATGCGCAAACAACGCAAGCAGAAAACTGTCTACGGCTCACTCTCATTCCCGCTCATCAACGCCGTTGGCAGCAGCCTCGGAAGCCGCCGACAGGCTATTTTGTTCCAGAACCGCCGAGGCTTTGCCCCGATGGTGGAGTGCAGAGAGTGCGGCTGGAAACCCAAATGCCAGAACTGTGATGTGTCGATGGTCTACCATAAGGCTATCAACCAGTTGCGCTGCCATTACTGCGGCTATTCGGTACAGCTGCCGGCAGTATGCCCCGCGTGCGGACTGCCGGGCATCGAGATATACGGCTACGGCACGGAACGCATAGCCGAGGAAGTTCATGACAAGTTCCCCGAAGCCCGCGTCAGCCGCATGGACCTTGACACGACGCGCAACAAGAACGCCTATCAGGATATAATAGAGAAATTTGCGTCGCATCAGACTGACATACTTATAGGCACGCAGATGGTGTCTAAAGGCCTTGACTTCGAAAGGGTTGACACAGTCGGTGTCGTCAGTGCCGACACATTGCTGAACTTCCCGGATTTCCGCAGCGACGAGCGTGCATTCAATATGCTCGAGCAAGTTGCCGGACGTGCCGGACGGCGTGCCGACAAGGGGAAGGTGATGATACAGACTACAAGTCCGGACAATCCAGTGCTGCACTATGTCTGCGCCCACGACTACGAAGGCTTCTATAATGCTGCCATTGGCGACAGACAGCGTTTCGGCTACCCTCCGTTCACCAAGGTCATCATCATTTACATGAAGCACCGCGACCGCGACACTCTCAACCAGCTTGCAGTGGCATACACCAAGATGCTCATGCAGGTGTTCGGCAACAGGGTTCTCGGCCCGGAGCCGCCGCTGATACCGCGTGTAGCCAACAGATACATACAGACGGTTATGCTCAAAGTCGAGGCTCAGGCATCTATGGCGAAGGTCAAGAAGATACTCCGCGACATTTATGTGCAACACCTCGCCGCCGACCCACGTATGCGCCAGCTTGTCCTGTATTATGACGTTGACCCCTCCTGAGATTTGTGCAGGTGCGCAGATTTTACTAACTTTGCGGTAAAGACCCCGAATGAAGTTTTTGCCGATGGACAAAAAGAAGATTGTTGTCCGCGCACTGAGCGGAGCCGTTTATGTGGCGATAGTAGTGTCACTGATATTTCTTGGAAGTGTCGGTGTCTTCCCCTTGGCTATACTATTCGCGATTTTAGCCACTATCGAGTTTGACAGAATCAGCTTCGGAGGTCGCAAGTCAGCTGCCGCGATTGCCTGTGATGCTGTTGCCAACGGTCTTATGGCATCGTTTGCAGGAGCAGTGTTTGTACCCATCGTCCTTGGTGTCCGTTTCCTGATACAGCTGTATTCCAAGTCAAATCGTGACAAAGCCGTTTCCTCGCTCTCTTCGTCGCTTATGTCCGTCGTATACATTGGCTTGCCGATGATGTCACTGTCGCTGCTCTCGTATATTTTCGGGGTATACAACGGATTTGTTGAATGGATAGCCGCTGGATTTGCCTCGTTGCCGAAGTTGAGTTGCGCAACGCTTGTCCTCGCCATGTTCATATTGATATGGCTAAATGACACTGGAGCATATCTCGTTGGCTGTATGTGCGGCCGCCACAAGCTGTTTGAGAGAGTTTCTCCCAAGAAAACTTGGGAGGGCTTCTTCGGGGGCATGGCTTTCTGTCTCATCGGAGCGGCTGTATTCTATGACTTAAATGACTTTTTCTTCCCGGGTGACGATGTGCCTCGTGCCGTATGGCTTGTATATGGCGTGCTGGTCGCTGTCTTCGCCACATGGGGCGATTTGATAGAATCGATGATTAAGCGGAACGCCGGAGTGAAGGACAGCGGCAATCTCATGCCTGGTCACGGCGGTATACTCGACAGAATTGACTCGTTGCTTGCAGTCGCACCAATGACACTGATATACTGGTATCTCATAGTAACGGCAGTCATGTCCTTAAATTTATAGCAGAAACATAATCGCAAAATGCTTATCATAGGTATAGCGGGCGGCACCGGCTCGGGTAAATCAACGGTGGTGCGGAAACTTCAACAAGCTCTCCCAAAAGAGGGGATGGCGGTCATACCGCAGGATTGCTATTACCGTTCCAACCCGCATATCCCGCTCGAGGAGCGGCTGAAGATGAATTACGATGAACCAGCATCCATAGAGTGGACTTTGCTCACGGAACACCTCCGCCAACTGAAGGCCGGCCATGCTATCGATATGCCGACATACGATTTCATTACCTGCTCACGGCTCAAGGAAACTGTTCACATTGAGCCTCAAGAGGTCGTCTTGGTAGAGGGCATACTTGTCCTGTGTGACAAGGAGTTGCGCGATATGCTTGACGTGAAAGTGTTTGTCGATGCCGAACCAGACGAGCGGCTTATCCGCGTAATCCACCGTGACTGCATAGAGCGCAACAGAACTCCGCAAATGGTCATAGACCGCTATCAGGAGACGCTGAAGCCGATGCACGAACTTTACATAGAACCCTCAAAGCGCTATGCCGATCTCATAATACCGCAGGGCGGTCATAACAATGTGGCTATCAAGCTGCTCACAGACTATATACATTCGCTCCTCCCGTAAATTGACTATGGAATGTAAGAAGTTTTTCTCTCGCTTCGCACCCGGCAGGCACAAGCCAAGTGCCTCTGGCGATGCCGTATCAAATGTCATTTTAGATGACGGCGCGGAAGAGGAGACAAATGGCGTTGAAGCAACGGATTATGATGCCGTCGCTGATGCCGAAGCAGTTCCGGAATGGCAGGAGGGTACTCTGCGCACCGAACTGCTCGTGAAAAAATACGGCAAGCGCACGGTCGTCAACAATGTTTCCATTGATGTCACGCAGGGCGAGATTGTCGGGTTGCTTGGCCCTAACGGAGCTGGCAAGACCACGACTTTCTACATGACAGTCGGGCTGATTACCCCCAACGCTGGGCAGATATTCCTCGACTACAACAATATTACATCCTATCCTATATATAAGCGGGCTCGCCTCGGCATCGGCTATCTGGCGCAGGAAGCGTCCGTTTTCCGCAAAATGAGCGTGGAAGACAACATCCGTGCTGTCCTCGAGATGACCGGCAAGCCCAAGGAGTATCAGAAGGAAAAGCTGGAGGGTCTGATCGAGGAGTTCCATTTGCAAGAGGTTCGCAAGAACTACGGCGACCGTCTTTCCGGCGGCGAGCGCAGGCGCACCGAGATAGCACGCTGCCTTGCCATTGACCCGAAATTCATAATGCTCGACGAGCCGTTTGCCGGCGTTGACCCTATCAATGTCGAGGAAATCCAGTCGATTGTTTACAGGCTCAAAGAGAAGAACATCGGCATCCTCATCACCGACCACAATGCTCCCGAGACCCTCTCTATAACCGACCGGGCATACCTTCTGTTCGAGGGCAAAATCTTGTTCCAAGGAACAAGCGAACAACTGGCAGAAAACCAGATAGTCCGCGAGAAATACCTCGGACGAAACTTCGTGTTCCGCAGAAAACAATTCGACTGATGAACACACCGCTGCACTCCGAACCCAAATTGCCGATATTTGCCAATGCAAGTATGGGTACGCAGATAGCCGTGCTGTTCACGGCGTTTTTCTTGCTTATATCCGTCACTTCATTTATCGCACAGACCATCGGCGTGACCGCTCCTGGGACATCTCGCTCCATGATACTGGTAGGCAATGTGCTGCAATGTCTGCTCGCGTTCTGCCTGCCCGCCGCCATTACTTCATATCTTTGCAGTCCGTCTCCGCTGCGCTGGATTGGCGTAGGCGTTTCCGCGCCTGTCTGGTCATACATAGGCATGATAATGCTGCTCGCCCTCTCGATACCTGCATTGAACCAGATTATCTACTGGAATGAGCAGATGGCATTTCCCGACAGCCTGCACGACTTGGAGGCGTCATTGCGCCAGTTTGAAGACGCGGCTGCTGCATCTTCCCAAACACTTCTGACAGGGACCTCAGTGTGGACGCTAATTTCGGGAGTGCTGATAATAGGGTGTCTCACAGGCTTTTCTGAAGAGATATTTTTCAGAGGAGCATTGCAGAGCATACTCTCTCGCTCCATGTCACGCCACGCTGCCGTCTGGATAAGCGCGTTCATATTCAGCTTCATCCATTTCCAGTTCTTCGGGTTTGTTCCGAGGCTGCTGCTTGGCGCGTTCTTCGGATACCTGTTCGCCGCAACAGGCAGCATCTGGCTTAATGCAACAGCCCATGCGGTCAACAACTCGATAGTCGTTGTCTCCTATTGGATAGCACAACGCTGCGGCACGGACATTTCCTCGTCGATGTGGGGCGTAGCTGAAGACGGCTTCCCATGGCTCGCTCTTGCCAGTGCTTTGCTTGTAACAGCTGTCATAGTTTTGTTTAGAAAAAGATTGTTCCCAGAAAAGTCATGGCAAAGAAAGCAGACGGCTCATTCCG
>CAKUKR010000057.1 GCA_934663645.1 uncultured Muribaculaceae bacterium
AGGCGTTGTATCAGTTCTTGCAGTTTGCTCATTTAATTATCGCTTTATGCTGTCACAGTAGGGACACGGCGTGCCGTGTCCGAAGGGCGGCGAGTGGGTATATCGTTGATTTGCACTGTCTTGGCGCGGACACGGCACGCCATGTCCCTACTCTGCCGGTAATGTTTCTATGCGCCGTTGTCATATCGTTTTCGTTTCGGGTTCGGCGGCGGCGCGGTCTAACCGCCGCATTGCGTCTTCTGCCGATATCCGTACCGGCTGTCCGTCCGCATCGGCTACTATCACCGGCTCGCCGAGCTTCGCCTTGCGTTCAAACAATCGGCGTTGCGCCGTCTGTATCCCTTCGCTTATCCTGCTGAACAGCTTTATTTCTTCTTGCTCTGACATAACGATTTGATTCTTGCAAATTTGTCGTGATCTACGATTATACTGCGGTCAACAATCGGACGCATCGGACCTCCGTTGTCGTACATTGACCAGACATCGACTTCGGGGGCGTAAATTTCCAGCAGGTTGCGCAGCCCGAGCCAGTAGCGTCGGCGTATGACCTCGCGGGGTATGTCATGCCCTCCTTCTGCCACCCTTTGCGCCACGCGCATCTCTGCCATTTCGGGCGAGGGTAGCCAGAAGAACAGCAGCATCACTGTGTAGCCGGCAGCCTTGGCCCGCCGGACAAGGCCCGCGTAGCTGCGTGTCGCCAGTGTCGTCTCTATAGCGAATGTCTCCCCTCGCGTGAGGAGGCTGTCTATGCGCTCCAGCATCAGCCGCCCGGCCTGGACTGCCACCTCTTCGGGCTGGAACGGCGACAGGCCTTTGGCGATCTCGTCGGCGTTGACAAACTCGCGGCAGTGCAGCACCTCGGGCAGCACTGTCATCGATGCCGTGGTCTTGCCCGCGCCGTTGCACCCTGCGATGATGTATAATGCCGGTGTGCCGTTCATTGCGCGTCGGTTTCAAGTTCGGCGATTATGGCGTCGATTTCGGCGCGGAGCTCGTTCTCGCGTGCCACGATGCGGCGTATGCGCTCGTTCAGCTCGGTTATGTCTACCTTCTCGCGCTTGTCCTCGGCCTCGACATAGCTGCTCACGGAGAGGTTGTAGCCGTTGTCGGCAATGCGGCCGTTGCTCACCGAGGCGGCGACATATTTCACCTCCTCCTTGCTCTCGAAAATGCTGACGATGCGGGCGATATGCTCCTCGGTCATCACGTTGTTGTTGGTCTCCTTGACGAAGAACTCCTCGCCGCTGGCGTCGATAAACTGTGTCACGGGCGCGTCCTTGTGCTTCGAGAGGACGAGGATGTTGGTGGCGATGCTCGTGCCGTAGAAGAGGTTTGGCGGCAGCGAGATGACGGTCTCGATGAAGTTGTTGTCAACGAGGTATTTGCGTATCTTCTGCTCCGCGCCTCCACGGTAGAAAATGCCGGGGAAGCAGACTATGGCAGCGCGACCTCGAGCCGAGAGGTAGTGTAGCGAGTGGAGTATGAAGGCGAAGTCGGCCTTGCTCTTGGGCGCAAGCACGCCGGCGGGGGCGAAGCGGTCGTCGTTGATGAGCGTAGGGTCGCCGCTGCCTATCCAAGTCACGGAGTATGGAGGGTTGGACACTATCGCATCGAAGGGCTTCTGGTCGCCGTACTGCGGGTTGAGGAGCGTGTCGCCGAGCGCGATGTCAAACTTGTCGTAGTTGATGTTGTGCAGGAACATGTTCATCCGCGCCAGGTTGTAGGTGGTCTGGTTTATTTCCTGCCCGAAGAAGCCGCCCTCGATGATGTGGTCGTCAAACTGTTTTTTCGCCTGCAGCAACAGCGAGCCAGAGCCGCAAGCGGGGTCGTATATCTTGTTGACGGAGGACTGCCCCGACATGGCGAGCCGCGCAATGAGGCGCGAGACGTTCTGCGGGGTGAAGAACTCGCCGCCGGACTTGCCGGCGTTGGCGGCATAGTTGGAGATGAGGAACTCGTAAGCGTCGCCGAAGAGGTCGATCTCATTGTCCTCGAAGTTGCCGAAATCGAGGCTCTCCACCCCCTTGATCACCGCCGCGAGCCGCTTGTTCTTCGCCTCAACGGTGTTGCCGAGGCGGCTGCTGCGGGTGTCGAAGTCGGCGAAAAGCCCCTTGATGTTGTGCTCGGAGGCATAGCCGTGAGCCGAGCCCTCGATAGCGTCGAGCACAGCCGCCAGGTCGGTGTTCAGGTTGGGGTTGGTGTTGGCAGTCTTGGCGATGTTGGCGAAGAGCTGGCTGGGATATATGAAATATCCCTTGGTCTTGGTGGCATCGTCCTTGATTTCGGGGGTAATCACGTCGTCTGGGAGGGAGGCGTAATTCACGTCGGGGTCGCCGCCCTCGATGAAGCGGGCGAAATGCTCGCTGATGAAGCGGTAGAAGAGTGTGCCGAGGACAAACTGCTTGAAGTCCCAGCCGTCCACCGCGCCGCGCACGTCATTGGCGATTTTCCAGATGGTGGATTGCAAGTTAGCCCTTTGGGCGATGCCGTTGTCAGCCATAGAGAGTCAGGTATGATTGTCTGTTGTTGCTATGAAATACAAAGGTACGATTTTGCGGCGAGAGATGCCGCCGTCAGCCGTGACTTTAACATATAGTCGCCGAGTCCCCGCCATGACAGCATGGCTTTGTCGCGGGAGGGTATGCGAATAAATGCAAAAAAGCAAGGGAAGGCTTGCCGGTGTCGTGGGAATTGGCTAACTTTGCGGTCGCAAAAAGGGCGAATACCAGAGTGGCCAAATGGGGCAGACTGTAAATCTGCTGGTTTATACCTTCGGTGGTTCGAATCCATCTTCGCCCACTGTTTCTTAATTTCATAAGATTCAATCAAGAGATTAAATTAATTGGGTTTTGGCCCCTTCCATGTGAATGGCGGGGGTTGATTTATTTTATAGAGGCGGCTCAACTGCCGCATCAGAGTGTGCCACGGTAGGGACACGGCGTGCCTAAGAGCCAGTGCATATATTCTGCTATACGATGGTGCGGCTCGCCTTTATATTCAGGTTGTTGATTTTGTTGCAGACTTGCTGTACATGGTCAAGCCCATACAGAAGCGAATGGCTGTCGATGCCCATCCAAGCGAATATGTTGCAAATCTTGCCATATATGGTGACAATGTATGCAGTCTCAATCCGAGCCGTCTGTGCAGAAAAGCATATCGGCTCATGGTGAGCAATGCGGTTGCGCAATGAGTTTATTTTATCCAATTCATTGAAGATGTACCGCTGATTGTATTGCTGCTGCGCTGATGAACGAGGCTTGTATGGAAATATCTGCAACAGGTTTCGACCAGCCTGTGTATATTGGATAGGCGAAAACATGTATTTCCAAATCCCGAACTCCATTTCAGCGAGCAATTTGGGATGAGAATAGAGGTTGCTGCGATACAGCTTGCGATAAGCATTGAAAATTATATCTCGTGTCTTGGATAGAATCGGGAGCGTGAAAATACCATTATTTACCACCGAGTCTTTCAACCAATCTGGACCAAACTGAAACTGCATATGGCGGTCAATCCGATTTCGGAGAGTTACCTCAAAGCAACTGACTATCGTAAACATCTCCTGTGACACCTGAAGATTGTAACGGTATAGGGTCATCGCTTTGCGAGTATCGCCATTGCACGCAGCAACATATCGCGACATTCTATCAGCAGAAATCGCGTTCTCAAAATCGGGATAATTCATTGGCTTAACAACATTTTGGCTCAAATATTTGTTTCAGATATCCAAAAGCACTACTTTTGCAGTGTTGAATCCCGGTAGCCCCTGAGCAATCAAGCTATCGGGTTTTGTTTTTATATCCACAAAGGTAATACAAATTGCTGATATTTGACAGCAGCCCCGACAGAAAGCATCATGACAGTTATGACGGCAAAGTTTTCGGTGGGGGTGGTTCACACTTTCGGGGGCGATGCGCGTTGTGTATGTATAACCCTCAAAATGAACTGATGACATGAGTGTACGCAATTATTCCCCGTGGGTGAAGGTCGGCATGGCCGTTCTGCTGCTGCTGTGCCTTGCCCACATGCCTTATTTCTTCTATATGCTTGTGCGGTTTGTCGCCGCAGCGGCTTTCGTGTATCTCGCATACGTCTATTTCCGCGACAGCCGTGGCGGGCTGGGCGTTCTGTTCGTCCTGCTGGCGCTGCTGTTCCAGCCGTTCCTGCGCTTTCCTCTGGGGCGGCAGGTGTGGAATGTCATAGATGTGGCTGTTGCGGCGTTGCTGCTGTGGCTCGTCGTGGACGCGGCCATGCGCAGGCGGCGGCGTTAGCGCATTTGGCAGTTTCGGAATATTCTGCTAAATTTGCAGTTGACACCGCAGATGAGCAGAGACATACGCATACACCCCGACTATGATTTCCTGCGCGGCAAAATCGCGGAAATCCCCAGTCACGGCTATACGCCGTCGGCGGTCTATTGCCACAGCCGCAATACTGTCGAGCGCGTGGACGTGGAGGGCGTGCCGCTGGTGGTCAAGCGGTTCAAGCGGCCGAATGTGGTCAACCGGTTTGTGTACCGCCTGTGGCGGTTGCCGAAGGCTGTGCGGAGCTATGACAATGCGTTGCGGCTGACGGCCATGGGGATAGACACCCCTGCGCCGGTAGCGGTGATAGTGGACTGCCGTGGGCTGGCTGTCATGGACTCGTGGTACGTGTGCCGCCATGTCGATGCCCTGCCTGTGGGCCATTACCTGACGGAAGAGGACCGCCCGGTCATGGGCGGCCGTTTCCGCGACGATGCGATGCTGCGGGCGTTCCTGGAGTTTGCGCTGTCGCTGTTCCGCCGAGGCGTGTACCAGCGTGACTTCAACCGGGGCAATTTCCTGGTGTCACGCGGCGAGGAGGGGGAGTACCGCTTCTCGATGGTAGACATCAACCGGCTTCAGTTCCGCCGCGTGACTCCGGCGATGGTGGCGATGGCGTTTGTCCGCTTCGGCGCGGAGCGCTGCCCGGGGCTTATCGAGAGCCTCACTGTGGAGTTCGGCACCCGTCTGGGCTACGGCGAGGAGGTGTGCCGGCGGGCGGCGGCGCGGTGCATGGTGCTCAGCGTCCGCATGGAGCGGCGGCGTGCGCTGAAGCGCAAGCTGCGGGGCTGGCTGAAGGGGCGGCATTGACAATGTCCCCCGCAGCAAACTATTTATGTTTCACCTGTTTAGAATGACATACCCATGGAAGAAAGCAATTTCATAAAGCTGTACGAGAAGAGTTTCGCGCAAAACTGGGACCTCCCGGCACTGACGGAGTACACGTCGGGGCGCACACTGACCTACGGCAAGCTGGCACAGTCGATTGCGCTGCGGCACCTGCTGTTCAAGGCGATAGGCATCAAGCCCGGCGACAAAATCGCGCTGTGCGGCAAGGATTCCATATCATGGGTGGTTACATACCTGTCTGCCGTCACCTACGGCGCGGTGGTAGTGCCGATACTCGCGGAGTTCAACCCGCTGGACATCACGCACATCCTCAATCACAGCGAGGCGGAGCTGCTGTTCATCGCCGAGTCGGTGTGGGAGCAGATCGACCCGTCGTCGCTGCTGCGCGTGCGTGGGGTGATGTCGCTCGACTCGCGCGGCCTGCTGCACGAGCCGTCGGGGACGGAGCTGAACCGCGAGCTGCACCAGCTGTCGAGCCATTACCGCCGCGAGTACCCCAAGGGGTACCGCGCTTGCGACATCCGCTATGCCGAGCGCGACAATTCGCTGCCGGCGGAAATCAACTATACGTCAGGCACTACGGGCTTCTCCAAGGGGGTTGTCCTCACCGGGGGCAACCTGGCGGGCAACGTTACATTCGGCATCAAGACCAAGCTGCATTTCCGCACCTCGCGAGCACTGGCGTTCCTGCCGATGGCCCATGCCTACGGCTGCGCATTCGACATGCTCACGCCGCTCGCCGTGGGGTCGCACGTCACGCTGCTGGGCAAAGTGCCCTCGCCGCGCATACTGATGAAGGCGTTCAGCGAGGTGCGCCCCAACCTGGTGATATGCGTGCCGCTGATACTCGAAAAGATATACAAGAACCAGATACTGCCGCTCATCTCCAAGGGGGCTATGCGGTGGACGCTCGCCGTGCCGTTTCTCGACACGGTCATCCACAACAAGATACGCAAGCGGCTTGTCGAGGTGTTCGGCGGCAACTTTGAGCAGGTCATCGTGGGCGGCGCGCCGCTCAACCATGAGGTCGAGGAGTTCCTGAAGCGCATCAAGTTCCCGTTCACCGTGGGCTACGGCATGACGGAGTGCGGGCCGCTCATCTCCTACACGCACTGGCGGGAGTTCCGCGCCGGCACGTCGGGCCGCCTACTGCCAGGCATGGAGGCGAAAATCCTCTCGGAAGACCCGGAGAACATACCGGGCGAGATATGCGTGCGCGGCATGAACGTCATGCAGGGCTACTACAAGAACCCGGAGGCGACGGCAGCGGTCATGGACGGCGAGGGCTGGCTGCGCACCGGCGACATGGGCACGCTCAGCGCCGACGGCACGCTCTCGCTGCGCGGCCGCTCCAAAACCATGATACTCACCGCCAGCGGACAGAACATCTACCCCGAGGAGATAGAGGCCAAGCTGAACAACATGCCCTTTGTGGCGGAGAGCCTCGTCATCGAGCGCGACGGCAAGCTGGTGGGGCTGGTATACCCGGACTTCGAGACCGCCGACCGCCTCGGCCTGAGCGGCGGCGACGAGTTGCAGCGCGAGATGGAGAATGTGCGAGGCGAGCTGAACAAGCTCGTCGCCCCCTACGAGCGGCTGTCGAAAATAGTGCTGATGCCCAACGAGTTTGAGAAGACCCCGAAACGCTCCATCAAGCGATTCCTGTACTCCAACTGACCCGCGCCTGAGCGTAGGACATACGGACATTAAAGAAACGCAGGGAAAACCGAGATGAAATTCAAGAGATTTCTGCTGAGAGCGCTGGTTCATGTCAAGCCCGCCGCCTTCAAGGTGTCGATGTCGAAGCTGCTGACATTCGGGTGCGATTCCAGCGTGCCGGAGCGCAACATCGCGCTGGCATACCTGTTCTACATACTGCTGGGCTTCGGCCTGCTGGTGCTGCCGTGGTCGCACACGGCGGCGACGTGCAACTGGGTGGACGACCTGTTCACAGCCGTGTCGGCAGTCTCCACCACCGGCCTGGCGACGGTTGACATACCGGGAGCCTACACAGCCTTCGGCCAATGCGTCATCCTGTTGCTCGTCCAGATAGGCTCAATCGGCTACATGACCATCAGCTCATACCTCATGCTGCACCTGGCGCGCCGCATCCCGGAGCGCAACTTCAAGGTCATACGCACCGCGCTGCCCACTCCGGGTGAGCTGAGCGTCAAGAGGCTCATCGACAATGTAGTCCACTTCACGCTGATTTTCGAGCTGGCCGGGTTCATCGCCCTGTTGATAGCCTTCGGGGGCAGCGGAGTGAAGCACCCGGCGTGGGACGCGCTGTTCATCAGCATCTCGTCATTCGGCACGGCCGGCTTCTCGACGTTCCACGATTCGCTGTGCAGCTTCAGGGACAACCTGCCTGTCAACATCATAGTGTCCGTGCTGAGTTTCGCCGGCGCCATGGGCTTCATAGTCATCACCGACATACGCAACAAATGCACGAACCGGCGCTACCGTGTCACGTTCACCACACGTGTCATCCTGGCGATGACCACGGCCATGACAGTCGCCGGGACAGCGGCGCTGACCGCCTTCCCTGCCTCGGGGCAGTCCGAGGGGTTTGCCGCGAGGATGCTTGAGGCTTTCTTCCAGACAATGTCTGCCATGACCACCGTGGGCTACAACACTTTCGACCTCTCCACGCTTGCGCCGGCTTCTATCCTCGTGCTCACGATTATAATGTTCGTCGGAGCCTCGCCGTCCGGCACCGGCGGCGGCGTGAAATGCACCACGATATCGGCCGTCTATGCCTTCGTCATGTCGCGGCTGCGCGGCGACAGCAAGGTGACACTGCGCGGCAACAGCCTGCCTGCCAACCGGGTGGATTCGGCACTTGCCAACATCCTGATCTACGGCGTCGCGCTGCTGAGCGGCGTCGTGCTGCTGGTGGTGTCAGAAGACTCGCCGATGTCCACATTGCTGTTCGAGGCGGCGTCGGCGCTGGGCACAGTGGGCATCAGCCTCGGAGTGACGCCCGAATTGAGCGTTTTCGGCAAACTAGTCGTTGCGCTGCTGATGTACATCGGGCGCATCGGGGTGCTCAACCTCGGCATAGCCCTGTCAACGCACGCACTTCGCGGCGCAAAAAGCAAGGATGCAGACATAGCGCTGTGATGCCCATGCTGCATCTCGCAGAATATTATCGGGCGGAGATGAGCCGTAATAGCGCGGAATTTGCTAATTTTGCAGCATATTTGGGGTGGTATGCCGTGGCTGCTGCCGGACGCTTGCGCTGTCCGCCGGCCGCCGGCATCGGCCGCTCCTGAAATCATTAACATACCATTCACAATGGACCTACGTCAAAACACCGCGCCGGACAACGACGAAATCATCAAGGACGCGACCGCCGGCGAATACAAATACGGGTTTGTCACCGACATTGACACGGAGATAGTGCCGCCGGGGATAAACGAGGATGTAATACGCCTGATTTCTGCCAAGAAGGGTGAGCCGGACTGGCTGCTGGAGTTCCGTCTCAAAGCGTTCCGCCACTGGCTGACACTCACCCCACCCCACTGGGCGCACCTCGACATCCCGGAAATCGACTTCCAGGCAATAAGCTACTATGCCGCGCCGAAGCCCGCGGAGAAGAAGAAGAGCATGGACGAGGTTGACCCGGAACTGGTCAAGACGTTCAACAAGCTGGGCATCTCGCTCGAGGAGCAGAAGCACCTGAGCGGCGTGGCCGTGGACGCGGTCATGGACTCTGTGAGCGTGCGCACCACCCACCGCGAGAAGCTCGCCGAACTGGGAGTAATCTTCTGCTCGTTCTCGGAGGCTGTCAAGGACTACCCCGACCTGGTGCGCAAGTACCTCGGTTCGGTGGTGAGCTACCGCGACAACTTCTACGCGGCTCTCAACTCGGCGGTGTTCTCCGACGGCTCGTTCGTCTACATACCGAAGGGAGTGCGCTGCCCCATGGAGCTGAGCACCTATTTCCGCATCAACGCCGCCGGCACGGGACAGTTTGAGCGCACGCTCATCGTCGCCGACGACGATGCTTACGTCAGCTACCTCGAGGGGTGCACCGCGCCGATGCGCGACGAGAACCAGCTGCACGCGGCTATCGTGGAAATCATCGCCGAGGAACGCGCCGAGGTCAAGTATTCCACGGTGCAGAACTGGTATGCGGGCGACAGCGAGGGGCGCGGCGGCATCTACAATTTCGTCACCAAGCGCGGGCTGTGCCGCGGCGACCGCTCCAAAATCTCATGGACGCAGGTCGAGACCGGCTCGGCCATCACGTGGAAATACCCGTCGTGCATCCTCAAGGGGGACGAGTCAGTGGGCGAGTTCTACTCCGTTGCCGTCACCAACAACTATCAGCAGGCCGACACGGGCACTAAGATGATACACATCGGGCGCGGCTCGCGCTCGACCATCGTCAGCAAGGGCATCTCTGCCGGCAAGTCGCAGAACAGCTACCGCGGCGAGGTCAAGATGGCAGCCAAGGCTGACAACTGCCGCAACTACACGCAGTGCGACTCGCTGCTCATGGGCGACCAGTGCGGGGCGCACACGTTCCCCTACATCGACGTGCAGAACGACACCTGCACCGTCGAGCATGAGGCCACGACATCAAAGATTAACGAAGAACAGATATTCTACTGCCGCCAACGCGGCATCCCGACGGAAAAGGCTGTCGGGCTGATAGTGAACGGTTACGCGCAGGAGGTGATGAAGAAGCTGCCGATGGAGTTTGCCGTCGAAGCGCAGAAGCTGCTGCAAGTGACCCTCGAGGGGTCGGTGGGATAAGCCGCCGCAGCCCCCGCGCTATACCAAAGACCATAAATGAACGAGCGCATAATAATCATCAGCGATGTTGACCCGCAGGTGTTCTACGGGGTCAACAACAACAACATCAACCTGATACGCAATCTCTTCCCGAAATTGCGCATGGCGGCACGCGGCAATGTGATCAAGGTGATCGGCGAGGACAGCGAGACCGCCGAGTTTGCCTCTAAAATCAAGAAGCTGGAAGAGTATGCCACGCAATACAACTCGCTCAGCGAGGATGCCATAATCGACATCATCAAGGGCGACGCGCCCAAGCGCGTGTCGCAGGAGGGGGCTATCCTCTACTCCACCTCTGGGCGGCCTATAATACCGCGCAACGCCAACCAGGCACGCATGGTGCAGTCGTTCCAGCGCAACGACCTGACATTCGCCCTCGGCCCTGCCGGAACGGGCAAGACATACATCGCCATAGCACTGGCAGTGAGCGCATTGAAGGCGCGTGAGTGCAAGCGCATCATCCTGTCGCGCCCCGCTGTCGAGGCCGGCGAGAAGCTCGGCTTCCTCCCCGGCGACATGAAGGACAAGATAGACCCGTACCTGCGCCCCCTGTACGATGCTCTCGAGGACATGCTGCCGCAGCTCAAGCTGAAGGAATACATGGAGGCGGACACGATACAGATCGCGCCGCTGGCGTTCATGCGCGGCCGCACGCTCAACGATGCCATCATCATACTCGACGAGGCGCAGAACACCACCAAGCACCAGATGAAGATGTTCCTGACACGCCTGGGCATGGGCGCGAAGATGATCGTTACCGGCGACTGCTCGCAGATAGACCTGCCGCGCTCCATACAGAGCGGACTGGTGCAGTCGCTGCGCATACTGCGTGGCGTAAAGGGAATAGGGATAATAGAATACGAGAAGAAGGACATCGTGCGGCATCCGCTCGTGCAGCGCATAGTCGATGCCTACGAGGCCCGCGAGAAACAGGTAGACCGCGAGTGGGAGCAGCAGCTCGCCGACCGCGCCGCCGCAAAGGCGGAGCAGCCGCAGTGACGACACGCGCCCAGTCCGGTTGCCGATAAAACGAGAACAACATGGTAAAGAAAGGAGACACAGTAAGATACCTCAACGAGGTGGGCGGCGGCACAGTCACCCGCGTTGACGGCAAGATAGCATACGTCGAGGACAACGGCTTCGAGAACCCGATGCTGATTTCCGACCTGGTGGTGGTCATGCCTGCCGGGCATCCGGCGCAGAGCGGCGGCCCGAAGCTGATGTTTGACCAGAGCATACGCGACGCGGCGACGGCTCGTCCGCAGACACCCGAACCGGCTCCCGTGCCGAAAGCCGAGGAGAAGCCGCTGCCAGTGGTGGAAACCGAACACGGTGACAAGCTGAACATCGTCCTCGCCTTTGAGCCCTCCTCGACGCGCGAGCTGTCGCAGGCAACGTTCAACGCCGTCCTGGTCAACGACTCCAACTACCACCTGCTGTTCACCTTCGCCCGCCGCAGCGCGGAGGAACACCAGTGGACAGTGGTATACCAAGGCTCTGTCGCCCCCAACGAGCTGATAGACCTGCACGAGTATTCCCATGCCGACCTGCCGGACATCGAGCGCATCGCCCTGCAAGCCGTGGCATACAAGGAAGGGAAGCCATACGAGCTGAAACCCGTCATAAACGTCTCGCGGCGCATCGACCTCACCAAGTTCCACAAGCTGCACTGCTTCCGTCCCGGCACATATTTCGATACGCCGGTGATAGAGCTGCCCCTCGTCAGCGACGACGCGCAGCCGCGCACACCCATTGCTGACACCGAAAAGGGCGAGGAGGATGCGGCACGCCGGCTGCAAGAGAAATACCGCGTGGACACGCCCAAAAAGAAAAAGCCGAAAAACGACGCTGACAACCCCAACAAGCTGCTCCCCCTCATCGAGGTAGACCTGCACATCGGCGAACTGACAGACACCACTGCCGGCATGGACAATGCCGCAATGCTGCAGATGCAGCTCGACGAGGTGCGCCGCGTCATGAAGGCCAACGCCCGCCGCCTCGGCCAGAAGATAGTCTTCATCCACGGCAAGGGGGAGGGCGTGCTGCGACGCGAGGTGCTAAGCCTGCTGAAACGCGAATACCCGAAAGCGACCACGCAAGATGCCTCATTCCGCGAATACGGATTTGGAGCAACGCTCGTGACTATACATTGACACACAAACACTTAACGCTATGACAATAAGCGACGAATGGTGGACTGCCCCGGCAGAGGCGGACAACGGCCAGCTGATAATGATCACTGGCCGCGACGACATCGACGAGGTGCGACAGAGCGGCAAATACATCTACCGCATCGACGTGTCGTGGAAATACGACGCGCAGCCCGACGGCATGCCCTCTCGCGAGGACGCGGAACTGATGGAACAGGCCGACGAGGCTCTGAAAGCCGCCTTCCGCCGAGAGAAGAAAATCGGCGTGATAACAGGCATTTACACCGGCGCGGGAGAACGCAACTGGGTCATCTACACCTCAAACCTGCGCGTGTTCTCATCGGTGTTCAACCGCGCACTGCAGGAGCTGCCGGCACTGCCTATAGTCATCGATGCGGAGTCCGACCCCGACTGGGAGGAATACCGCCAGATGCGCGACAATACATACATCAACCCCGGGGAGTGACCCCTTACAGGACAAATATGGCAGCCGCCTTCAGTGGGCAGCTGCCAATCGGCTGAATTACACTACAATACTACTAAAAATATGTTCAAGAAACTACTATCCATCACAGCACTTGCGGCGGCATCGTTCACCCTCTCCGCCCAAGTCACCTCCACACCGCCCCTGCTTCAGGAGGGCAGCCCAGACGTGGTGATATATTTCCACGCCGACCAGGGCAACAAGGGGCTTATGGGACAGCCGGCTTCGGCGCAGATATACGCCCACACCGGTGTCATAACCAACGCTTCCGTATCGTCAAGCGACTGGAAGTACGCCCCCAACTGGGGCGACAACAGCGCGAAGTACAAGCTCGAATACGTCAGCGCGGACCTCTGGAAACTCGACATCGGCGACATTCGCTCATACTACGGCATCACCGACCCGTCGGTGAGCGTCAAGCGTCTCGCCTTCGTGTTCCGCAACTCCACCTGCACAGCCGAGGGGAAAGGCACGGGCAATACCGACATATTCCTCGACGTGCTGCCTGAGGGGCTGCAAGTATCGCTGTCTGCCGACACTGACGGCACTGTCTTGCAGCCGCACAGCAACGTCAGCCTCACTCTCCGCTCCTCACAGGCGGCTGACCTCACCCTCTCTGTCAACGGCAGCACCATAGGCTCTGCCTCCGGCAAGACGGAGCTGACCGCCAAGTACAGCTTTGCACAGTCCGGCAACTACACCGTGACCGGCACTGCCACTGCCGGCGGAAAAACCGTCACCAAGTCAATAGAATACGTATGCCTCGCACCCTCAACAGCTGCCGACTACCCTGGCGGCAAGCCCGTCATGGGCGCAGTGCGCAACGGCGACGGCTCGGTGACGTTCTGCATCGCCGCGCCGCAGAAGCAGACGGCTATGCTCGTGGGCAGCTGGAACGGCTATGCCACAGACACGAAATACACCATGGCATACCAGGACTACGAGGGCAACCGCTATTTCTGGATTACAGTCCCCGGCCTCGAGCGCGGCAAGGACTATATGTACTACTACCTGATAGACGGCACGACCAAGGTCGGCGACCCCTACGCACGCCTGATACTCGACCCCAACTATGACCGGTACATAGCCGAAGGCGTGTTCCCCGACATGCCGGCATACCCCGATGCCGTCAGCGACGTGCCGCTCGCGGTGTTCAACGACAACATCAACGACTACGACTGGCAAGTGTCCGGCTTCAAGGGCGCTGAGGCCTCCAACCTGTTCATCTACGAGCTGCTGCTGCGCGATTTCACAGGCACTGAAGGACAGGCATACGGCAACGGCAACGTCCGTCTCGCCATGGAGAAGATACCCTACCTCAAGCAGCTCGGCGTGAACGCCGTCGAACTAATGCCCATCACCGAGTTCAACGGAAACAACTCGTGGGGCTACAACCCCAACTTCTACTTCGCCCCCGACAAGGCTTACGGCACGCCGGCCGACTACAAGGCATTCATCGACGAGTGCCACCGCAACGGCATCGCTGTCATACTCGACATGGTCTTCAACCAGAGCGACTGGCTGCACCCCTGGTACCAGATGTACCCCATCGGCTCCAACCCCTTCTTCAACGCCTCCGCGCCACATGCTTACAGCGTGCTGAACGACTGGAACCAGGGCAACCCGCTCGTCCGGCAGTACTTCTGCGACGTGCTGCAGTACTGGCTCACCGAATACCGCGTTGACGGCTTCCGCTTCGACCTGGTCAAAGGCCTCGGCGACAACTCGTCGTACAACGGCTCTGGCGATTCCGCCACCGAGCAGTTCAACCAGTCGCGCATCGACAATATGCGCCGCTTCCAGCAGGCCGTAACGGAGGTTAACCCCGACGCATACTTCATCAACGAGAACCTCGCCTCGCCAGCCGAGGAGAACGCCATGGCTGAATACGGGCAGCTCAACTGGGCCAACGTAAACTACTCCGGCTCGCAGTATGCCGCCGGGCTGAAAGACAACTCCGGCCTCAACCGCTTCTACGCCCCCGCCGACAGCCGCAACTGGGGCTCGACAGTGTCATACCTCGAATCGCACGACGAGCAACGCCTCGCATACGTACAGAACACCAGCGGCGCAACCGGAATCAAGGGCAACATCGTCAACTCCATGCACCGCCTCGGCTCTGCCGCCGCGCAGATGATGATGTCGCCCGGAGCGCACATGATCTGGCAGTTCTCCGAACTCGGCAACGCACAGAACACCAAGAACTCCGGCGGCAACAACACCGACCCCAAGACCGTCAACTGGAAGCACCTGGACAACGCCAACCGCCACGGCCTATACAACTCGTATGCCGAACTCGCAGCCATACGCAACAACAACCCGCAGATGTTCTCTCGCGACGTGCAAGTGACTGTCAACACTTCCGCCTCCTACTGGAACAACGGTCGCTCTATAGTCCTCAACAACGGAAACCAGCAGATACTCCTCGCCGTCAACCCCAACATCGACGGCGAGCCGATCAACGTCTCCGTCCCCTTCAAGTCGTCTGACAACGCTGACTACCAGGTGCTGTCCAAATCGTATGACACCGCCCCGACGTACAACGCCGCAGCCGGCTACATCACCGTCGCGCCCAACTGCTACGCCGTCATAGGCTCGGCAGACCTGACCGAAGTTGAAAACATCGACAGCGACAGCACGCGCCTCACCGTCAGCGGCAGCAACGGGACGCTCAACATCGCCGGGAGCGACGGCGGCATAGCCGTCTACACCCCCGCCGGCGTATGCGTATACCGCGCAGAAGGCTCGGCTACAGACACCGTCAGCCTCACCCTGCCGAGCGGCATCTACATCGTCCGCGCCATGCAAGGAGGCACAGCCCGGACCGTGAAAGTCCGCATCTGACCCGCACCCCCCAACAGGGGCAACCCCATACACACAGCGA
>CAKUKR010000058.1 GCA_934663645.1 uncultured Muribaculaceae bacterium
GCGATGATGACACGCTCGGCCTCGGGGTCGCCGTAGTAGTCGAACAACCCGTAATTGCGGCCAGTGATGCGGTTGATTTCGTTGATATACTGCTCAACTATTTCGGGGACAGCATCATAGAACGGGTTGCACGATTCGCGATGCTGGAAGTATACGTCGGGGTTTTCAGCCATGCCTCGCGCCACCGGGGCATCGGGGTTGAGAGCCGACCTGCGGAAGCGGTCGAGAGCCTCGCGGTCAATGAGGGGCATGAGGTCGTCCTGGCTCATCGCCTCAACCTTCTGTATCTCGTGGCTGGTGCGGAAACCGTCGAAGAAGTTGATGAACGGCACACGGCTCTTGATAGTCGCGAGGTGCGGCACGGCAGCAAGGTCCATAACCTCCTGCACCGAGCCCTCGCAGAAGAGGGCGAAGCCAGTCTGGCGGGTCGCCATGACATCCTGATGGTCGCCGAAGATGCTCAATGCGTGCGATGCAAGTGCGCGAGCCGACACGTGGAACACACACGGCAGCAGCTCGCCGGCAATCTTGTACATATTCGGAATCATCAGCAGCAGACCCTGCGATGCGGTGTATGTGGTTGTGAGCGCGCCGGCCTGCAACGCACCGTGAACGGCGCCGGAGGCTCCGGCCTCACTCTGCATCTCCTGAACACGCACTGTCTCGCCGAAGAGGTTCTTTCTCCCGGCGGCAGACCAGTCATCGACACACTCCGCCATGGTTGACGAAGGCGTAATGGGATAGATAGCAGCGACTTCAGTAAACATATAGCTGACATGAGCCGCAGCCTGGTTCCCGTCACAAGTCAGGAATTTCTTTGTTTTACCCATAATAGAAACTCATTATAAAACACAATCTGTATTTTTCACCTGTAATATTCCGCGCAAAGATAGGGCAAATGTGCCAACCCCACAAATCAGAGGTATTATGCGGTTGTTAAATTAACACTCTTTACCAATAAATCATCAGTCCCGGAGCGTGGCGAGAGCTATGCTCGCCTTGACCCTCTTGCCTTTGACCTTGGAGGTGCGGGAGCGTTGCACCACCAACTCCGCCGTTTCCGTCGGCACAGCGACGAGGGCATACCGCTCGGCAACGAATATCTTGCCAACATCCGCAGCCGCGAGTCCGCACTCCTTGACCAGGAAGCCGAGAATGTCGCCACGTGACACCTTGTCCTTCTTGCCAGCGCAGAAATAAACAGTTGTGGAGGGCGACAGCAAACGGCGCGTCCCGCCTTTCACTTGGTATTCGTCGTCAATGTCGATAAACTCCGCCACACGCTCTTCAGGGCCGAGAATGACATAAATGTCGCCCTGCGCAGCCACACGGGCGGTGCGGCCGTTGCGGTGCGCAAAAGTCTCGGCACTCACCGGCTGGTGGTAATGTATGATGCTGCGCACCTTCTCGATGTCGAGGCCTCGAGCCGCAAGGTCGGTCGCTATCAGCACAGGCGTAGAGCCGTTGTTGAACATCTCCACCCCTTTCTCGCGGTCTATCTGATCCAGTCCGCCGTGGTAGATGCCGCAAGGCACGCCCTTGCCGTTCAGCCAACGGAATATGCGCACGGCACTCTCGCGGTGGTTGGCGAAAACTATGGTGCGCCCTATTGAGCCGTCCTCTTCCGCCAGCGAGGATAGCAGCGCGTGGAGGCACTCGAGCTTGTCAGCCAGCCGGGAGGTGACACGGTGTATCGCCATGCGGTCGCGCGGCGAGTCGCTGCCGTCAGTGAAATCGAGGCGTAACGGATTGTTCAGGCTGATATAGCCGGGTATTTCCGCTATATCGGTCGCCGATGTCAGGTAAGTGTGGCTGACATTCTTCAGGCGGCGGCATATTCGCTCCATCTCGTCGGTGAAGCCGAGTTCGAGTGTCTTGTCAAACTCGTCAAGCACAAGTATGCGCACCGGGAGGAGGTCGATGTTGCGGCGCACGGCATGGTCGAGCAGCCTTCCGGGGGTTGCGACCACAATGTCGGGAGTTGACGCCAGCGAATTGATTTCCTCCTCGACCTTGTGGCCGCCATAGAGAGCCGTCACCTTGAAGCCCGGCGTAATCTCGCGGGCAATCGAGGCTATCTGCGTGACAAGCTCGCGTCCCGGGGCGATTATGACCGCCTGCACGCGCCCTGTTGAGGGGCGCAGCAGTTTCAGCACGGGTAGTAGGAATGCAAGCGTCTTGCCGCTGCCCGTAGGCGACAGCAGCACAATATCGTTATTTGAGGTCGCCGCCTCCATCATCTTACGCTGCATCTCGTTGACAGACTCGATGCCGAGCCGCGAAGACACAAGGGGCAGAAATTCTTTTTCTCGCATTGTAGTTGTTTCTTTTGTACGTTATTACTGCCGGCACGAGGTGAAAGCCACCCTCCTACCGGTGAAAACAACCGTGCCGCCAATACGGTTGCCTGAAAATATGGCAGAGAGTGTTCATGAGATGAGCGACCAGTCGATTTTGCCGGAGAAACGTTCTTTCATTTCCTCACGTATCAGAGCCAGCGATTCAGCCGAAAGGACAATGCCACAGCTGCAGTCCGCCTCGCCGCTGTCCACGTCGCACAGCGAGGGGTTGCCCTCGAGGACAGCCATGGCGGCATCACGAGCACGCTGGACAATCTGGCCGTCGGTGGCAAGGTTGGCGACACGCAGGTTGAAGGCAAGCCCGCTCTGCTGCGTCCCCTCGACATCGCCGGGTCCGCGCATCTTCATGTCAGCCTCGGAAATCAGGAAACCGTCCGTAGTCTCGGTCATGACATTGAGCCGTTTGCGCGTCTCGGCGGCAATCTTGTATTTCGTCATCAGCACACAATAGCTTTTGTCGGCGCCGCGCCCTACACGGCCGCGCAGCTGGTGTAGCTGCGACAGCCCGAACCGCTCAGCGTTCTCTATCACCATTACGGTTGCGTTAGGCACGTTCACGCCTACCTCAATGACCGTCGTAGCGACCATGATACGCGCCTCGCCGCTCACGAACAGGTTCATCTGGTAATCTTTCTCCGCCGGCTTCATCTGGCCGTGGACGAAGCAGACCTTGTAGCCGGGGAATTTCTCGCGCACATACTCGATGTCGTTGTCAAGGCTTTTGAGCGACAGCTTCTCGTTTTCGTGAATCAGGGGATAGACCATGTACACCTGCCTCCCCTGCTTAAGCTGGTCGGCGATGAGACGGTCCACGTCTCGGCGGTTCTCGTCATAGCGCAATCTAGTGTGCACAGGCTTGCGCCCGGGAGGCAGCTCGTCGATAACCGAGACATCGAGGTCGCCGTAGACAGTCATGGCGAGCGTCCTGGGTATCGGGGTAGCAGTCATGACAAGCACATGGGGCGGCACAGTGCCCTTGCCCCACATACGCGCACGCTGCGCCACGCCGAACCGGTGCTGCTCGTCGATGACAGCCATGCCGAGCTTTGAGAACACCACCTTTTCCTCAAGCAGCGCGTGTGTGCCTACCAGCAGGTTGAGCGAGCCGTCACGCAACCCCTCGTCGATCATGCGCCGGGTCTTGGCGGGCGTGCTGCCCGTGAGCAACGCCACCGTCACCCCTATCTTGCCGCACCACTCCGACAGGCTTTCGTAATGCTGTGTGGCAAGTATTTCCGTGGGCGCCATAAGCGTGGCCTGAAAGCCGTTGTCAACCGCCATAAGCATCGACATGAAGGCGACAAGCGTCTTGCCGCAGCCCACGTCGCCCTGAACGAGGCGGTTCATCTGCCTCCCGGTACGCACGTCGGCGCGTATCTCGTGGAGGACGCGCTTCTGAGCTCCCGTAAGAGGAAACGGCAATACACGGTCATAGAAACTGCGGAATTTCTCGCCGATGCGCGAAAACACATACCCCTTGATGATATGCGACCGCCGCTTGGAATAGCGCAATATGTGCAGCTCCAGATAGAACAGCTCTTCAAACTTAAGCCGCTCGCGGGCCTGTTGCAGCTGACCGGGCGACGAGGGGAAGTGCATCGACAGTATGGCGTGCTTGAACGGCATGAGACGCAGCCCCTCGACTATCTCCCGCGGCAATGTCTCCTGCCACTCCGCAAATTGCTTGGAATTGATTGCGTTGCTGATTATGGTCTGGAAAACGCGCTGCGAAAAACCGCGTTTGCGCAGCGTCTCGGTCATCGGGTATATCCCGCGAAAGCCCTGCGGGGGCTTGGCTGGGTCGTAAGCCTCGACCTCAGGGTGCACCATCGAGTATGCGCCACGGAAGAAATTGGGTTTGCCGAAGACCACATACTCCACTCCGGGCTGATACATCTCCTTGATAGCCTTGATGCGCGAGAACCATACGACTTCCATCATGCTGCGCGAGTCGGTGAAAAGGCCTATGTAACGAGCCTTCGCCCCCTCGCCTTCGGTGCGGAATCGTATGAAATGCCCCTTGACCTGGACTGTCGGCATCTCGCCGTCAAACTCCGAAATCGTGTAGAATTTGCTGCGGTCAACGTGCCGGTTCGGGAAATAGCAGACTATGTCGCGCAGACTGTGCACGTCACACTCCTTGCCGAGCAATTCTGCCCGCTTGTCCCCTACACCCTTGATATACTTTACGTCAAACTGCTGCATATTCTCGTTTCATCATTTGCCCCTGCGGTTAAGCAGCATTTCAGCCGTGCCGAAATCAGACGGCGAGGTTATCTTTATATTGTCAACATCGCCGGGGAATATCGAAATGGCGCGGCCGCATGCCTCCACCACGGAAGCGTCGTCGGTGAACATGTCGCGGCGAAGCTCTGAATAGGCCGACTTCAACAGGCGGGTGTCAAACACCTGAGGTGTCTGGACTGCCATATACCGGCTGCGGTCAACAGCCTGCGAACTGCCGCCATTGCCAATGACGCGCAACGAGTCGGTCACAGGCACTGCAGCCACACACGCACCCGTCTCCGCGCCACGCTTCCACCCTTCGGCTATCATCTCCGCCGTTACCAGCGGCCGCGCACCGTCATGCACAGCCACAAGCCCGTTAACATCATCAGGAATGACCGTCAAGCCGTTCTTGACAGACTGCCAACGTGTCGCGCCGCCGTCAACCACATCATATTGAAAAGGCATCTCTTCACACAACCGGGACAACCCTTCAGATGCCAGCTCGCGGTAATCGGGATGCACCACCACTATGATATGCGTAGCGGCATCGGCTCGCAGGAAAGCTCTTACAGCATATAGGAAAACCATCTGCCCGGCGAGCAGGTGAAACTGCTTAGGCAGACCGCCGCCGGCACGCCGGCCTGAACCGGCTGCCACAATCACAGCATACGTCTGCGGGGGGACAGCTCCGCAGTGGGCTGCCTCCCCGCTATATGTGCCTATGCCATTATTCACACACGACATAGTTTCTGTCACCGGGATTGGCTTACATATTCATGCCGCCGTCAACCTGGATAACCTGGCCGGTTACGTATGACGACAGGTCAGAGGCGAGGAACGTTGCGACATTGGCGATGTCCTCCGGCTTTCCGCCGCGACGGAGGGGTATTTTGGCAGCCCACTCCTTGCGCACCTCCTCGGGGAGGGCGGCAGTCATGGCAGTCTCGATGAAGCCAGGGGCGATGGCGTTGGCGCGTATCTTGCGCGAGCCGACCTCCTGTGCTATGCTCTTGGCGAGGGCGATGAGGCCTGCCTTGGACGCTGCATAGTTGGACTGGCCGGCGTTGCCATGCACTCCCACGACAGAGGCCATGTTGATGATCGAGCCGGCACGCTGGCGCAGCATTGCCGGGAGGACTGCATGAATGAAGTTGAACGCAGACTTGAGGTTGACATTGATGACAGCGTCCCACTGCGCCTCGGTCATGCGCATCATCAGGCCGTCCTTGGTGATGCCAGCATTGTTGACGAGGATGTCAATCTTGCCGAAGTCCTTGAGGATTTCAGCCACTACCTGCTCGGTCTGGCCGAAGTCGGCAGCGTTTGAGGCATAGCCCTTGCACTCCACCCCGAGTGCGGCTATCTCCTTACGGGTCTCCTCGCCTGCCTCATCTATCACGAGGTCAGTGAACGCGATGTTCGCGCCCTCCTGGGCAAACTTGACAGCAATGGCCTTGCCTATGCCACGTGCCGCACCTGTGATGAGTGCGGTCTTTCCTTCCAATAATTTCATAACCAGTATAGTTTGTCTTGCGGGCAGAAGGCGGCAAAATGCGCCGTCTGCCGATGTGTTAAGACTGCAAAGTTAATCAAAATTCCACAATGAAGCAACCGCAGGAGTAGCCGCCGCCGAACACAGCGAGCGCGGCACGCTGCCCGGGCTTGAACTCGTCGCGGTGCTGCGCCAGCACCAGCGGCGCGGATGCAGAGCCGGTGTTGCCGAGCTCCTCAATGTTGTTGATGAAGAAATCCATCTCCTTGCCAAGCTGGTGAGCCACCTGCGCCACGATGCGCTTGTTGGCCTGGTGGCAGATTATCTTGTCGATGTTGTCCATGGTCAGGCCGGCATTGGCGAGGGCTTTGTTTATGGCGTATATCATGTATCGGCAAGCGTGGATGAACACGTCGCGGCCGTCGGGCATGGTGATGCCGTCCTCTGCCGGGCGAAGCTTCACTCCGCCAGGGCCGCGGCCTACGTCACCGAGACCCTCGGTGAAAATCTCGTTGACTGCGACATCGCCGTCGCCGGCCTTCTCACAGGAGAGGAAATAAGCGACCGCGCCGTCGCCCCAGAGGTGTCCGCTCTTCGGGTCAGCCTCGTTGCTGTAGTATGTATTGTGCTCGCTGCATACGAGTATCGCCTTTTTCGCCTTGCCTGAAGCGAAATAGCCCTCGACTATCTCGAGGCCGTTGATGAACGACGAGCACGCCGACGAGGCATACACGGCCTTGGCATGGGCGATGCCGAACTTGCGCTGCACCTCATGCGCCACCGTGGCAACGGAATCATATACACAATAGTGGGCAGCAACTATCAGGTCAACATCCTTGACATCATACGGCAGGTGCTTCTGCGCATCCTCAACCGCTGCGATGCCCATGGTGTTGACGTTCTCCCCCTCGGCACATTTGGAGCGCGTCACGATGCCTGTGCGCTGGCGTATCCAGTCGTCGTCGAGGCCGTTTATGTTCTTGAAATAGTTGTTGTCTATGCGTATGGAGGGCACATAATAGCCCATAGCGTTTATATACATTGACATTTCTGTTATGCGTTAGTTCGGTTGTTCTTTGTGGGTTATGCCGTCGAGTATAAGGCGGCTCAGGCAGTCTATCAGACGGTATTTGTCGAGGCCGCGCTCACGCAGCCCGTCCTGAATATATGAAACGTCGAGACCCTGTATCGCCATCGTTATCACCACGGCGGTATCGGGGATGTTCTCTACATGAAACACTCCCTGCTCCGCCCCCTCGCGCAGTATTGTGCACAGGAAGCGTATTTCGCGGTTTGTCACGAGCTTGCGGGCGCGGTCTACCTTGCGCACGTCGCGGAAGAAGCCGGCTCGCAGCGTGCCGTTGCGGCGCACTATCTCCTTCATCGCCTCAAAGCGGCAAGCCACATACTCGCGCAGCTTCTGCTCGGGCGACTCGTCGCGGTGCACTATCGTCTTAAGCTTCTCGAGCAGCTGACCTGTCTCGCTCTCTATGACTGCGTTGTATATCTCGCGTTTGCTCTTGAAATATGTGTATATGGTGCGGCGTCCCTTGTCGGACGCATTGGCAATGTCGTTCATGGTGGTATTCTCCACGCCCTTGTGGGCGAAGAGCTGCCGTGCCACTTCTATCAGTTTGTCGCGCGTCTTTCTTACCATAGTCTTACAAGGATACGGAAAGGGAGCCCGGCTTGCGGACTGCACACTTTCGCCGTTTGTGCGCAAAATTACAAATTATTTCCCATACCGCTGCAAGATTTTCGGCTAAAATTCAACAGCAACCCCCACACATTGCTGAATATCAGACAACTACAATAGGTTAAATCAATTTAACGACACCCAAACCAAGATTTAACGGAGGATTTCTCGCCGAAAACTTGCACAGTATCGGGAAAAGCAGTAATTTTGCACTCGAAAATGACACCGCGGGGTGGAGCAGTGGTAGCTCGTTGGGCTCATAACCCAAAGGTCGTAGGTTCGAGTCCTGCCCCCGCCACCAAGAAAGACCGACATTTGAGCCGGTCTTTTCTTTTTATACCGCACACATACCCCTCACTGCAATGGAAGTTATCTACGAGGACAACCATATCATCATCGTCAACAAGGCAGTCGGCGAGATAGTCCAAGGCGACAAGACCGGCGACACTCCACTTTCGGAAATTGTAAAGCAGTATCTGAAAGAGAAGTACAACAAGCCGGGCAACGTGTTCTGCGGCGTTGTGCACCGCCTCGACAGGCCCGTTTCCGGCCTCGTGATTTTCGCCAAAACTTCCAAGGCGCTGTCGCGGCTCAACGAGATGCTGCGCAAGGGGGAAATACACAAGACCTACTGGGCTCTCGTGGAGGGCAAGCCGCCGAAGGCGGAAGACTTGCTCGTGGATATGCTCGTCTCTGACGGCCGCATCAACAAGACGTTCCGCTCACGCCCGGGCGACAAGGACGCCAAGTCATGCCGGCTGGAATACAAGACCGTTGCACACGGCGACCGATATACGCTGGTTGAAGTAAACCTGCTCACCGGGCGAAAGCACCAGATACGCGCACAGCTGTCGCTCGCCGGGTGTCCGATAAAGGGCGACCTGAAATACGGCGCACGGCGCAGCAATCCCGACGGAGGCATCTCGCTGATGGCCCGCCGCATACAGTTCGTCCACCCGGTTTCGCACAAGGAAATCGACCTCACCGCAGAGCCGACTGCCGAAATGAGTAGGATACTCAACGACGCTTCCCCTGCGCGATGAAGTACAGCGGACGGTAAGTGAGGTAGCAACGCCCCTGCTCGTCATGGGGGATGGCCTCTATCAGCGGGCCCATGCCCAGTTTCTGGTTTGACGAGCCGCCTACGCCGGTGAGCCGCAGGTGCATCAGCGCATCCTTGGCCGTCGGAAATGTCACACGAATGTCCTCGACCGAGGTTTCCACCTGCACGAAAAACTCATCCAGCCACCCGCGTATGCACTCAGGCGTGCGGTAAAGCATCGGCGACGGACGAAGAGCGTCAAACTCGCCGAGGTTGCCCGGTGCAAATGTAGAGCATGCCAGCACACCGTTTTCCGTCAGGTGTAGGCTTGCATTGCGTATGAACCCGCGCAAGTCGGCAAACCACTGTATGGCAGACGCGGAGAGTATGTAGTCCCAGCACCCTTCGGTTTCCGCGACCCACTGCTCGGCATCGCCGGTATGGTAGCGTGCCGGCACGCCAAGTTGCAGCTCGGGCGTGCGGTACAAGTCCACGCAATCTATTTCCGAAGGCTTCAGCTGCTCGGCAAACAGCCGCGTTGACAGGCCTGTCCCCTGCCCTATTTCGAGCATCCTTCCTCTGTGTGCCACGCCGCTGCGGGCGGCAAATGCGGCAAGGCGCGTGGCTATCGTGCGCTGTGCCGTGGCGTTGTCGTCGTATGTCGGTACTGATGCCTCGAATTTGCGCCCCACGAGACGCGGATTGGGCACGGTCGAGGCAACTATTTTGGCTAGGTTCACTGCGTGTGCGCCCTCGCGCTCGCACACTTCGCAGCCGCTCGGGTGGCCTGTCCAAGCACTGCGCTGCGCTGCGGCAGGGAATATGCGGTCTGACGCGGATATGTAGGCTCGTGTCCAGAACGCCGCAGGCTCTTTCACCTCGGTTGAGGAGGCGACTGTGAGCTGACGCTTCAGAGCCTCAATGTCAGGAGATTGCGGCAGCCGCTCAGCAGCTTGGGCATAGTCGGCTGACGATGCGAACATACGCTTGCGGAACTTGGTCAGGTTGCGCATATCGAGGTTGTCGCGTGTTCCGAGGAATACCGCAGCCGGTATACCCCGCTCATTGTCACAGGGATGCTCTGTCCCGTTTATGGCAAAGGCGGCTGTGATGTTCTTGACACCGCGCAGTGCGCACGCTGCGGCGTGGACTCCCAGTGACCACGCATAGAGGTAAACGGTGTCGTAACGGCTTGTCAACGAGGTGTCAAACTCATAGTCGTCAAAGTCGTAGCACACCAGAACGTCCCACCCCTCGGCAGTAATGCCGTTATAGTACGAGGCATCTGTCCCCCAACCGGCAAACAGAAGAACAAGACGGCTGTTGCCGTCACACCTTAACCACTTATATTCCATAGTTCGCGACTGATGCAATCCAATACATACTCTATATCCTCACGCCCCAGCGACGCATTGACGGTGAAGCGGATGCGCTCCGTCCCCGGCGGGACTGTCGGGCGGCGTATCGGCAACGCCAGCACTCCCCTCTCGCGCAGACGCGCCGAAAGGTCGAGCACGCGCCCAGCATCGCACACCATGAGCGGCACTATCTGCGAGGTTGACAAATTCGGCGTGCCGGTAATCCGCTCTATACCCTGTCGGAACAGGCCGGCCAACTCTGCCAGCCGCTCGCGCCGCTCAGTACATTCTTCCGACAGGCGGCGCACCATGACCGAGGTATGGCGGAAACATGCCGGCGGCAATGCTGTCGAGAATATAAGCGACCGGGCGGTATTGACCAGATAGTCGTGCAGCACTGGCGACGCTATGGCAAACGCCCCCATTGACGCTGCCGCCTTGCCGAATGTCCCTATCAGCAAATCGACGTCGCCGAGCAAGCCCAGCTCCTCGCACACCCCCAGCCCTCGCGCACCGCGCACGCCGAAGGCATGAGCCTCGTCCACATACAGCAGCATGTTGTCATGCTCGCGGCGCAGCCGGGCCATTTCAGCCAGCGGCGCGACATCGCCGTCCATGCTGAATATCGACTCCGTGACCACAAGCACCTGATGCCCCTCGGCACTCTCCTGCGCGACTATGCGCCGCAGATGCTCCACGTCGTTGTGGCGAAACCGCTTGAACGGCGCTCCGCTAAGTCTCATGCCGTCGATGATTGACGCATGGACGAGCCGGTCAGCGACTATCGTCATGCCGCCGCCCGACGCTATCGCGCTCACGCAGCCCGTATTGGCATGATAGCCGGAATTGAACAGCAACGCCGGCCGGCCGTAAAGGTCGGTCAGCAACGCTTCCAGCTCGCGTGCGTCACTCTGCTCGCCGGCAAGCAAGCGCGACGCTGACGAGGTCATCTCAGCTGCCCGCAGACAGTAGCCGGTGTCCTGCATCTCTGCCGCAAGGCCCATGTAGTCATTGGTCGTCATGTCGATGCACCCGTCCGGGAAACCGTCGGGGATTACGCGCAGACAATGCTCCTCGCGAAGCCTCTCGAGCGTCGCGGCAAACCTGGCATATCTGTTCACTGCCTCACTTGCCATACATGACGGATATGATGTCGAGCAGCGCACTGCACAGTTTCTCGAGCTGCTCGTCTGTCACGACCATATACGGAGGCATGATGTATGCATTCTTGCCGAAGGGACGTATCCACACGCCGCGCTCCACGCACAGCCGCTGGAACTCGCCGAGGTTGACATCCTCCTTCAGCTCCACGACACCTATGCCGCCAAGCACGCGCACATCGGCGACACTCGTCCATGAACGTGCCGGCTCAAGCATACGCCGCATCTCCGCCTCCACATGAAGCACACTCTGCTGCCAGTCCTGGCTCAGCAACAGGCGCGTGGATGCCAACGCGACGGCGCACGCCAGCGGATTGCCCATGAATGTCGGGCCGTGCATCATGCACCCGGCACTGCTGCTCGATATCATGTCGGCAATGCGGGCGGTGGTGGCGACGGCAGCAAATGTCATGAACCCGCCCGTGATGCTCTTGCCTACGAGCATTATGTCCGGCTCTACCCCCGCGTGTTCCCACGCGAACAGCTTGCCAGTGCGTCCGAAACCGGTCGCTATCTCGTCAAATATCAGGATGATGCCCCGGCGGTCGCACTCCTCGCGGAGCCGGCGCAGGTACTGCGGATGATAGAAGCGCATCCCTCCTGCCCCCTGCACTACCGGTTCGAGTATCACTGCCGCCAGTTCCTCCTCGTGTTCGTCAAGCAGACGGAGCATCGGCTCGAAGTCAGCGTCGTCCCACTCGCCGCCGAAACGGCATTGCGGCGCGTCGGCAAAGTAGCGTATCGGCAACGCTGACCCAAATGAGCCGTGCATGCCGGTCACGGGGTCGCACACCGACATGGCGTTCCACGTGTCGCCGTGGTAGCCGCTGCGGATAGTAGCGAAATTGGTTCTCTTGGGGTTGTCCTGCGCCTGGACTGCCATTTTCATGGCCACCTCCGTGGCGACAGAGCCGGAATCGGCATAGAATATATGCTGCATCGACGGCGGAAGTATCTGCAGCAACAGCTTGCCAAGGTCTATCGCCGGCTGGTGCGTCAAACCGCCGAACATGACGTGAGACATCTTGTCTATCTGCTCTTTGGCTGCCTCTACAAGCACCGGGTGCGAATATCCGTGTATCACGCACCACCATGACGACATGCCGTCAACGAGCTCCGTGCCGTCGGCAAGCGTGATGACAGCGCCATGCGCCGATGCCACCTTGTACGTGGGCAGCGGATTGTGCGTCGATGTATAGGGATGCCACAGATGGGCGCGGTCAAATGGGTCGAAAACTTTTTCCTCGCTTATCATAGTTGCTTTGCCTCCTTTTAAGCGACGACAAAGTTAATCAAAATCCGCGAGAGTAAGGCGCGACCATTGCCGAAAACAGCCGACCCTCGTTCGCTGTCACTGCTCGCTGCCCTCACCGGCGGGAGCTGACTTTTCCTCCTGCGGCACGGGCGTTTCCTCTGCCGGCGACTTCTCCGCCGGGGCTTGCTCCGTTTTATCCTCGGTTGCGGTCGAGTCGTTCTCGCTGACAGTGGTTTCCTTCTTCTTGGTCTCCTTGCGCTTCTCGGTAGCCTTGACCGGGGTGTCGCCGGTGGTCACGGCGGCAATCTTGTATCCCTCGTCCTCGTTGACTCGCATATCTCGTGGGCCGGGGCTGACGATGACCGGCATCCCCACTTCGGCATATTTCACCAGCTCCATGATGTTATCGTTGGTCACACGGATACATCCGTGGCTAACGCGCCCGCCGATGCTCCACGGCGCACAAGTGCCATGTATGCCGATTTGGCTGCTGACAGGAGTGTTCAACCGTATGAAACGCGGGCCGAACTGCCCCTTCTTCTTCGAGGTGCGGCCGTTGTCGTCGGTGAACAGCCAGTCCGTGCTGTCATATATGCCCGACACGGTGAAATACCCCTCGGGGGTACGTGAATCGGCCTTCTTGTGCTTCGTGCCGAACCGTTTGGCGCACGCCATGCCGTACTCCTTGACCACCTCGCCGTATTTGCTGTACAGGAAGACTTTCATCACCGCCTTGTCCACGACGATGAAATACTTATGGTCGTTGTTCAGCAGCTTGCCGGCATACTCCAGGTTCTCGTCCGCCATGCGCGGCAGTATTCCGCTCTGATACTTGTCCCAATGCCCCGAGTTGCGCATATAGTCCATCGCCTTCTCCGTGTCGGCAAACGCCATCCGCGGCTTTGGCTTCTCCTCCTCCGTCTTTTGCTGCCGGGTGCTGTCGGTGGTTAACAGGTTTGTCGAATCAAAAGGAAACGAATCGCTGTCCGCTATCATCTCCTTCTTGCCCCCCTGATTGCCGCCGCATGACATCAGCGCAACCGCTGACACACATGCTATGAATATCGCTAAAACTTTCATCTTCTGTTTTGTCCTCACCGTGACAGTACTTTGCAAATCACGGCGTGGCTCGCCGGACGATACATACCCCGCATCGGTCTGAATTTTGTATTTTTGTGCAAATATAGGCAAATCCTGCGATATAACGCACACATTGCGCCAAAAATCAACATCAGCAGCCGATACTACCCTCAAAATCGTCGTTTTTTGCCCATTTAGATGCCGAAATTCACCCGTTCCAGCGGCGCATTGCCAACTCTTTGCCGTCAAACTCCGCGTAAGTGTACTTGTCTATCCAGTCGCCGAGCACCGCCATTTCAGCCCCGCCGGCAAGCCGGCAACAATGCTCGATGTGCAGATGCCCGTAGATGAAATAATCGATTTCGGGGTGCTTCGCGCTGTACTCCTCTGAAAATCTAATGAGCCGCGCCGGGTCGGCAACGACATTCGCCCGGCTGTCGCTGTGGCGGCTGCTGCGGCTCCACCGCAACGCAAACGGCACCGTCCAGCGCGGATGTATCGCCGCATAGAGCCGCTGGCAGAAGCGGCTGCGGAACAGGCCGCGCAACAGGCGGAACGACCGCGAGTCGCCGTCGATAGCGTCGCCATGCTCCATGTAAAACCGCTTGCCACTTATCGTCGTCTCCACCGCACCGTCAACGACCGTAATTCCCAGCTCCGTCGGCAGGTAGTCGAATATCCATATATCATGGTTGCCGATCAGCCACGTTATCAGCACGCCTGCGTCTGACAGCTCCGCCAACTTGCCGAAAAACCGCGTGAAACCGCGAGGCACGACATAGCGGTACTCATACCAATAGTCCAGCACGTCGCCGACCAGGTATATCGCAGCCGCGTCACCCTTGACAGCGTCGAGGAAACGCACCACCCTCCGCTCCGCCCCCTTCGGGTCGCGGAAATAACCCGCACCGAGATGCAGGTCGCTCAGGAAATACACGCGCTTTCCCGACGGCAAGGTATCAGAGAAATCCGAGTTCAAGCTTAGCCTCCTCGCTCATCATGTCATAGCACCACACCGGGTCGAAGACCAACTGCAAGTCAACTGCCTCCGGGCCGTCGATGCTCATCAGCTTCTGCCGCACATCCTCCATGATGAAGTCAGCCGCCGGACACCCCGGCGCAGTGAGCGTCATGTTCACATGGAGCGTCTTGTCCTCCGGCGTATAGTCAATCTTGTAAATCAGCCCGAGGTCATACACATTGACCGGTATCTCCGGGTCAAAGACCGTCCGCAGCATCTCGATAGTCCGCTGCTGCACAGCCAAAACCTCGTCCCCCACCGCAGCATCGCCGTTTTGAGCAGCATCGATTGCATCGGCATCGGCATCCGCAGCCTTATCTGCCGCATCGCTTGTCGCCACAGGAGTTGTAGCCTCCTTGGCATCTGTTGCATCGGTAGCCGTATTTGCATCGGCTGTTGGGGGTGTAATATCGTCATTATTAGCCTCGAAAGGCTTGTTATCGTCGTTTGCCATAACATCTAATTATTAGACTGCGAAATTAGCAAAATCCCCCCAC
>CAKUKR010000059.1 GCA_934663645.1 uncultured Muribaculaceae bacterium
CTCCAACACATTTATGAAACATTAATATGCCCCCTCCGCCTTTGGCTGAACGTGCACTCGCCGAGACTCTCCGTATCTCCCACACCCAAGGCTGAATTAGATTTGTAGATTTTTAACGTAAAATATTTGGATTATTCGGGGGGTAGTGCTAATTTTGCGATGTTGTTGAGCGGAAGCTTTGGTCAGCCGCGAAATGACAGACATATTGCAGAAGGTTTTCGCCTCCTCTGGCATTGACAAATCACCACCTTGTCCAACCTAAGGCACAGAGACAGCGGGAATGTTTCTCACACCAGCCGAGCGTATCGCCATGGGCGGTGCGGATGTGGCTTGCCGTGAGTTGCTCGCGTCTTCTATCCTACAGGTCAATGCTGAGACATCAGTGCCGAGGACGCAAAGCAGCTCGCTTTTTTTATTTATACTGCTTAGACTATTGATAATGAGAGGTATGATTGATCAGCTGGGCTGTATGGGAAAAGTCTGAAGTGTTAAAGCTGTGTTAAAGCAGAAATGTCCGCGATGTGGAAGGTTATTTTCCAACCGAGGTTGTACCTTTGCACACGAAAGCGTTGCCACGCATCAGCGCTTGCTGATACAAGTCATCGCCGACTATAATATTAACCATAATAACTAATGACTATGTTTAATGAACTTCTCCAGAAACGCAATCTCACAGAGTGCCCGCTGCCTTTGTGGAAACTGAAAATCACCCAAGCTGAATATGACGAGCTGAAGCAGCTGCTCGAAGAGTTGTCGCATCGTCCGACACACAACTGTCCCAATCCGTTTATAACACATCAGCGCGAGTGTGCGCTCTTTTATGCTGAGTATTGGCGTAGAGATTATCTTCAGGGAGTCCATAGCAGAGTTATGGTCTACCAGGCAATACATTCCACCCGAGACACTGATTTCAGCAACGAGTTTTTTGATGCCGCGCAAAGAGGCGCAAGAATACTTGGAATTGAAACAATATCTGATAGACGTAACGCGACTCAATGGCTTGATTCGATGCTTTATCAGGGAGGTCTGCCTGTTACGAAAGTGGTGGCAGAAGGACAAGGCCGTTGGGAAAGATTTGCTAATGGACTTGTGAATCAGCGTATTGACTTCGATGACCTGGACTTGGGTCTGCTTGCGCCGCAAAGCAATTCGCTGCGTGAGTTCTGCGAATGTCTCATGCGTGGCATCAACACGGGTCAGTACACTGAAATGCCGTTCTATTGCAAAGACGAGGCTGCTCCCGAGTTTCTGTTCTTCAAAGAACTCGTGCGTAAAGAGCATCAAAGTCAGCGCAACCGTCAGCGTCAGCAGCATCCATTCGGAGTCAACTGGGAGTTCCGAATTGACCGCATAGATGGGGAAATCTGTACTGAGTACATATTCCGCGGCCCGAAAAAACTGCATGACGGCTATGTAGCAAATGGTCAACCCAATCCGAAAGTGTTCCGTGTCTATCTTGCTGTCAACGGCATGAGTGTCGCGTCTTTTGAGTATGTGAACAATTACTGCCGCTACAATGTGGCAGCGCGTGGCAAGTATCGTGATGGCGACCAAATCACGATGTCAGTCAACGATGAGCCGTCTCCGTGTCTTTCGACTGACCTTGACATGACCATTCCCCACATATTATTTTTGGACAATGAAACCGGTCGATACATACCTGGCAACAAAATCGGCGAGTCGGCATCTGTCCTCCTCATACCGAATGGGTGGAGCGTAGAGGATGACAAGGGGCTGCCGACAACGGATTGCAGCTACAGCGACACGCAGGTCCGCGTAATGGATATTCCCGCGGACTTCGCTGATGAAATCGTGGTGATAAGTGAGGTTGACGGCAGCATCACATTTGGACCCAAAAAGTCGCTGTACTGGACAGAACTGTCTGCTCCTGTGAGCGGTCTTGTTAATATCAAGGAGTGCGTATATGAAGCTGAAAGTTGTCGGTTCAAGCTGTGCTATGACACCGAGGACGGCGAGAACGGTCATATAACAAACCGCGTCGAGTATCGCGGCATGAGGGAGCGTGAATGGCATCAGACAGCTCCGTATGGCAAAATTTACGCGCGTGCCATAGACGCCAACGGTCATTTTGTCGCTCCTGTAAAACTTGTCAATATAGGGGACAGCGAAGACCTGGACGTATCAGTGTTGGCGGGGGTGAATGACGACACGTGTCGCATCATCGTAGCTTGGAAACACGGAACAGTCACTACAGCAGACGGTGAGAGCGTTTACGGCATCGACAATGTATGGGAGTTCCACAAGAATGATGCCACTCGCAACGGAATACGCTTCACGCTGACTCCTCACGGCTGTCTCCAAAATCGGTTTGACATCACGGTGAAAGCTCCCTTCCGCACCTTCGCTATCCTTGACAAAACCCATGACAAGGACGTCGAGGTCGCTTCAGGCAGCCTGGTGCCGTACAGCGACTTGGACAAGTATCAGTATCGCATAGTCGGTGTGGATGCGAGATTCTGTTTCGGAGCACATCAAGACCGCAGACTGTTGTGGCAGGATGACCTCGGACTCCGCATGGACTACTTGGATTCCGATACGGGAGAAACAGTGCGTTCGGAAAGAATCCCATACGAGGGAAGCCTGCCGATTCTGTTCGGCTCTCTTGATGAGGTAAAGAGACTGCTGGAACGTACGTCGTGCAATATGTATGACGCAAAAATTCTTGTCTCGTTCCGCTATGACAACGGAAGACGTTTCGACTTTACAATCAAGGAAATGCCTTATCGTGTCGAGCATCGAACAGACGGCACGCTCACTATAACGGCTAATGGCGAGGCGGCAAATTACCGCGCAAATCTGAAGCTACTGAAGCTGGATGACCCCAAAATGCCTGCCGAGACTATGAACTGGCTTGGAAGTTATGATGGTTATGTCCTGCCTGAAACAGTCCGCTCATGGGGCAAGGTGCTTGTGGCAGGAAGTGACCGTGGCCGTGTCTGCCCAGCTCTGATAGACCCGGCGCGGCCCTTGAGCGATGAGGATAGAGCTGACATCCGCATGACGGCGATGGCAGAAATCTCGAATAGCCTCCAAAACGCTCGCCTCGGCGACGAGACGTGGCAGCGCATTATCGGGTGGTTTGACACTGCCCAAAAGGAGGACATACCTGCAAGCTCACTGCTTGACCTGGTGTGCGTAGGCAACAGCGCGACCGCTTTGCTCTGCCTCGCGTTCCAGCTGTACTGCGACGATGAGCGTGACAAGGTCGAACTTGCCGAGTCGCTGAAGGCGTTCAGTGATGACCTGGCGTTCAGCTGGTATTGGCTTAGATCTAATCTGGACGGCCTGTATCTGACTCTCACCCAATATATGGATGTCAACAGCAATGCAGCCAAGTCACTTTTCGTAAAGTGGGCAATGTATCAAGACAACCTTTCGCAGTATCTGATGATGCTTGGCGATGAAACTCAATACATTGCGGCAATGGCTGGGCAATGCCTCCCCTGCGTCATAGAGGAGTTCACCGGCTGGATGAAGAGCCTGTGTGTCGATTCACTCTGCGAGACATACGACGGCGCAGCCGCGAATGACTATGCCTTCCGCGAAGTGGCTGAAGGCATAGTCAACAACAACGCTGCGCACATACACAATGATGCTGACTTTGAGAACGTGCGACTTGAGAACCAGAATGACATCGAGACTGCCGAGGCTAGCGAGTTCTTCAACCGCTATGCTGATGACCACCTGCCTGTAAATATAAACTGGCTGATCCAGCGTGCCAATGCGGTCAAAGCCCAATTGAACGGAGAGCTCGACCTGTTTGCGCAGACTGACGAGATACGCCGCAGCATCACCTACTGCGCGAAATCATACAACGAACAGTTCATACATGTATTGAACAACAAATTGAACAGACGATGAAGTTCGAGAACATATACAAGGAGTCCGAGGAGAAGCTGCGCCTTGCGCTGCTCTCCTTGTGGGCGCCGGGAAAACACCCGATGCGTCCCGCTATAGAACAGCTGCTCAAGGACGAGCCGTTGCTTGCCGAGCCGGTGTTCCAAAGCACTTTCCCATGGGAAGCCACGCAGGACGACGGCTGGAGAAATTGCCTTAACGCAGATGTTGTCAGCAAATTAGGGATAGGGAAGAAGTATCCTCCATATAAGCATCAGGCCGAGAGCTGGAAGGCGTTGCACGACGGCAAGAGCATTGTCGTTACCAGCGGCACGGGTTCTGGCAAGACGGAGTGCTTCATGTATCCTGTCATCAGCGACCTGTACGAGCATCAGGCTGACAACGCCGTTCAGGCGATATTCCTCTACCCGCTGAACGCCCTTATGGAAGACCAGAAGAACCGACTGAACAGCCATTGCAGAAAGGCGGAGCTTAGGTTTGCCGTGTACAACGGCAACACTCCTCAATTTAAGGAGAACGGCACCGCCCAGGCTCTTGGCGCTGAAGTCGGCACCCGCGAGGATATACGAAACCCAAGAGAAGGGACTCGTCCGCAGATATTGCTCACCAACCCGAGTATGCTCGAGTATATATTGGTGCGAAAGGCAGACCAGCCGATGCTGCAGCAGTCGCAGGGGAAATTGCGGTGGATAGTCATCGACGAGGCTCACAGCTATTCCGGCTCGGCGGCTCTGGAACTGTCATATCAGATCAAGCGCATACTTGACGCTTTCGGCGTGAGTGCGAGTGACGTGCGTTTCGCCTGCACCAGCGCCACTATCGGCGGCGAATCCGGCGTGGAGTCGCTGAAGCAGTTCATCTCGACGCTGACAGGTCAGCCGGCGGATAATATAGAGGTGATAGGCGGCAACCGCATCATTCCGCCAGTTGACAACCAGCAGCTTGCGGCTGCTCTGAATAATAGCCCGGAAATGCCGGCAGCGGAGCGTGTTGTCGCATTGCGTGACCGCATCAACAGCGTCGCCGGCTTGGAGCTTCGCCAGATATGGGACAGCCTGTGCCCTGACAAGGAATATGACATCATCAAGGCGTTGAAGCTGCTTGACGAGCTGTGTGAACTGAAAGTAGGCGGCTCAGCGGTGCTGTCGCTGCGTGCGCACTTCTTCATGCGCACTGTCAATGGGCTGTACGCCTGTGCAAACCCCGGCTGTTCCGGCAAATGCGCGGCTGACGGCACGCCGTCGCTGTACGGTCATCTGACCACATACAAATCGTCGGTATGTCCGCATTGCGGTGTCCCGATGGTCGAAGTGGTGCAATGCAAAGGGTGCAAGGGCTTTGTGCTGACGGGGGAAAGCAATCCGGATACCCACGAAATCAGCATGCGCGACGAGCAGTTTGCTGATGATGACTATTTCTCGCTGGCAGATGATGACGAGGGTGAGGACCAAAATGAGGGTCCGGACGCTGGCGGTCGCGCTGACGGGCCGCAGTTGGTCAATGCTACATTCTTTATCATGCCGTCGCCTACTGAGAACCAGCATGCTGTGCCGGTAAGCAACACCACCCCAGAGACACTCGACATTGTTCCCGATGGGCAGAATGGCAAGTCTCGCCTTGAAGTAAATCCGGACGGCAATGGCAAGTGGCGCGAAGTGCGAGGCGACAACGGCAGCCTTTATTGCCCCTCATGCGGCAGACTGGCGGACGGGAAACGCACCAAGATGCAGCATTTCCGCATACCTGTCAATTTCGTGAACCAAGTCATTGCTCCTGTGCTGTTAGGCGAAAGCGCACCCGAAGGGCGTGACTGGGGCAAATACATCGCGTTCACTGACAGCCGCCAAGGGACAGCCATCTCCGCCAAAACATTCAACATTGACGTGGAGCGCACCAACTGCCGCGAAAAGGCTGTGCGCGAACTGGCTCAACTCCAACAGGAAGATGTGAAGGTTGAACTGGATTCTGATACTCTGGCAAATATAGAGAAAAACCTCGCTTATGTTCCAGAGGAGATGAAGGATAAAGCTCGTGAAGAGCAAAAAGCTCGAGAGTTGGATAGAAAAAGGGCGGAAGCGCGACCGCGAGTGCCTGAGTTTTCTCTGCAAAGACTGGCGGAAGCAATTTATTCGGAGTCGTTGCTGCGTCACTTGAGGGGCGAGGTTGTTGATCAGGACGAAAACGGCGGTGACAATAACGAGGGTGCGAATGCCGAAATTAGAGCTGCGTACAAGGCTGCACTGATGCGCTCGTTCATCGGTCGCCGACCTATGTATGAGCGCAATGTGGAGACAATGGGGTTGATAACCCTGGAGTACCCTGCTCTCAGAAACATCAACTTGCCTAACTCGATTAGGGACTATAACCGACAGTTCGGCAGCACATTCTCGGTTCAGAACTGGCATGACTATCTGAAGGTTGCTCTCGACTATTTCGTGAGAATTCATCATATACAGCCGCTCAAAGAAGGTGAAAAAGCATTTGTGCGTGACGGTGATCGCAGCACCCCGATTTCAGGGCCAGATGACAATCGTACAGGCGTTTCTCAATGGCCGATGGTGAAAATGAAAGATGCGGAAAATGTCAACGATGTTCAGCCGCGACTTGTCCTCCTGCTTTGTGCTGCTCTCGGTATTGACAGCACGGCTGCGCTTCAAGAGCGACGCAATTCTGTCGACAACATTCTGAGAGACGCTTGGAATGACTTGACCAATCGCACTCGTATTCTTAAGATAGTGACAAATGACAGAGGCGGGTATAATCGTAGAAACGATGGCAGATACGTCGGATGCTACTATCTCGATCTTTCAGGCACGGAAGGCAATGACACTGCTGTAATCAAGCGAACTGAGACTGCGCGTGTATGCCCCGTAACCGGCAGCCTGCTCGACACTACCGTCTGCGGATACAGCCCGGTGATGCCGCGCGGTGTCATCTCCAAGGAGACATTTGCCAAATACAAATGCTCCGAGGAGGTAATCAAGATGCCGATGCGTCCCCGTGACGAAAGGGATGTGCCTGGTTGGCTGGAAACAGACCCCGACGTGCAGAGACTGAAGGAGCTGGGGTTGTGGTCAGACAAATATGAAAGCACATATCTGGACAAGAGCATCTACCTTGCTGCCGAACATTCTGCGCAGCAGGGGCGCGACCACTTGCGCAGCATAACAGAGGCGTTCCGTCGCACGCCGCCAGACATCAACGTGCTGCACTGTTCCACCACCATGGAAATGGGTGTGGACATAGGCGACATCGACGTGGTGCTGCTCGACACCATACCGCCGACGGCAGCAAACTACCTGCAGCGCGTGGGTCGTGCCGGCCGTAACGGGCAGACGAAAGCCATCGCTTTCTCGCTGTGCAACAACACCCCGGTGGGGCAGTATGCCTTTGACCACCCGATGTGGGCGTTGCAAACAGCGCAGGAAATGGCGCAGCCAAAAGACAGCAGCACTATCCGGCAGCGGCATGTCAACTCATTCCTCTTCCGCCAGTATATATGCCGCGATGAAAACGCTGACGGCATGGATGTACAGAACACCGTAGGCGACTTCATGGCGGAGTCTTGTAACGGTTTCCTCGATTTCCTCAACAAATGCGCAACGGATGCGGATATGGAAGCTCGTTTCCATGGAGTGTTCGGCAATGATGTCCCATACACAGTAGACCCGACAATCAACGCAATGAGAGAGTTGAAGGAAAACTATGATGCGGAACACGACGCACTGCAAAAAGCGCAGGGAGATAATTGGGCCGACGTGAACAGACGGCGGGCGATTGGTCGTCAAATCGACAAATGCGAAAATGAGAACTTGTTGAACTACCTTTCTGAAAAACAGTTTATTCCCAACGCGAGCATGCCGACGGGCATTGTGTCGTTCAATTTTTTGACAAGAAATCAAGCTGATGATCTCAGTGGCTTGATAACTGAGCGGAATGATCTGACTGGGAAACGTCAACCTGGGCAGCAGAATAATGATGCGGTCATAATAGAAAGAAGGCTCACGGAAGTCAAGAGAAATATTGACCGCATTAAAAGAAATTCAACTGCGACACGCGACATTCGCACTGCACTGAACGAATACGCCCCTGGCCAGACTGTTGTGGTCAGCGAGCAGAACCATGTCTCGGCAGGAGTGGTGTTCCGTGGCACATACAACCAGGAGACAGACCGCCGCGCAATCCTACGATGCACGCACTGCGGCCATGTCGAGTACACTCGCGAGAATATGCCCGAAGGCGGTATGGTTTGCCCTAAGTGCGGAGCTCGTATGCGAGGCATGCTTGATCAAAATATGTACTTTACCGAAGCGTATGAGCCAGTGGGGTTCAGTGTTGACCAAAACCGCGACTCCAACCGCGAGGAACGGACAGAGAAGCGTTTCTACGACATCCGTCCCGTCCTGTTGAGCACCAACTGGGAGCAGGGAAACCGTGTCGATGCAGTCAATATGTGCCAGATTCTCCCCAGCCCCGACAACGGCCGCATCCTGTTCTACAACGCGGGCATTGGCCGGGGCTTCGCCCTGTGCAAGAAATGCGGCAGGGCAGAGGTCGAGACTGCTTTTGGCATAGAGCCGGGGACAATACCCCCGGCTGTTAGACCAGGCCATAAGCCGTTATGGCATACCAGCAACAACTGCGACGCGAATAATGGCGACATAGCCCGCCATGTAGTGCTGACAGGCGAGCAGCCGACGTGCTATTCGGCACTGCGCTTCATGACAGAGCCGGGTGGCGCCACGTATGAGAATGACGAGCAACTGGCATTTTCTCTCGGCGTAGTGCTTACACGCGCTCTGGCAAAGGTTATCGGCATTGACGAGGGTGAGTTGGACTTCGGCGTAAAGCAGGAGCGTGAGGCCTGGGTGCTGTTCATCTATGACACCGCCAAGGGTGGGTGCGGCTATTCCACACGGCTGGCTGATGCCGACGAGAGCCAAAAGGTGTTTGACGAGGCTCGCAAAGCACTCGAGGCGAGCAGCTGCAAATGCGAGGAGGCGGAGACAGGGGGCGCTTGCACCAAATGCCTCATAGACAGAAGCAACTATCGCTATGCTCACAAACTGTCGAAGCGCAAGGCTCTCGAATGGCTGCAACGCCAGAAAGCCGGTGTCGTGACGATACCCGAGACGGTGCGCCGCCAAAGTCCCGAAGCGCGGGTGGAATACGAGAAAATCAAACGAATAGCCCGCACTGCTGTCAATAATGGCGTACGCGAGATGACATTCTTCGTCTCTGACGAGAATGGCGACTGCGCAATCTCGGAATGGACCAGCCGCAATTCGGAAATGGGACGGCTGTTGCATAACGCTGTCGATAAGGGCGTTGCCGTGACCCTCAATGTGGAGTATCATCCAGAGTACCATACTGATGAGGCTGACAAGCTCCCCTTTGTGGGGCTGACGGGCCAAGACGGCAAATTCCCTGACTGCACGGTCAATTTCATCGGCGACATGGGCGACCTGAAGACGATGCTGGAGGTGAAGTATGACGACAACAGTGCGAAGCGGTATTTCACCAGCGAGAAGGAGGTGCTGCCATTCTCCGGGAAATGGGGCGAGGACTGTACGCAGCTGTTTGTCGAGGACAATCCCGCTGTCAGTTACACGCCTGTTGATGAACCGACGTACACGCCGCAGCCCGATGTGATAATTCGCCAAGGCTGCACACCCGCATCAGAAATCATGGTAGGGAGCTATTTCTCGGAAGCTATTTGTGGCGGAAACATCTTGCAGTCAGATGACTTGGAAAAGATTCAAGGTATTCTGTCAGGTCAGGATGTACAGATTACATTCAGCGACAAGTACGTCAACAGCGCCTTGGCATGCCTGATGTTCGTGTATCTGGTGAAGGAGATGCGAGATCTGTTCAAGTTCACCATACGTGACATAAACCTGCAGCTGGAAAGCAATGACGACAAGACCTATCCGTGGGATGTCAATAAGAAAATCAGCATGAACTTCGCCACTGCGGGGGAGGCGCGTCGCTATCTTGCAGACTGCATCAAGAATGTCTTGTGTGTTGAAGCCGATGTGCTTCCCTTCAACGCTACCCACCACCGGTGGATCCGGCTGACAACCGCTCGAGGGGTTGTCGAAATCCGTCCAGACCACGGCATCAGCGGAGGCTGGTATTCAAAGATGTCATACTTCAACCTCAACGACCTCGATGGAAGCGTGCAGGCATTCAAATCCAATACGGATGACGAGATACTGTATTATGTAATAATCAAGCCGGCTCGATAGGCTTGCCCGGACTATAGGCATCTGCGCGGCATGAAAATGTTGCGCGGATGCTTTTTTCGGGTGTCGGAAGGCTTATTTCCGCAGAAGCATGTAACTTTGCACTCGGAAGCCGCGTCAGGCATCAGCACAAGCATTGGGCGTGACTTAGATGCCGGCATACGCAGTATGGGTAGGAACAGGGATTACATACTTGAGAAGTTCTTCGAGATGTCGCGGTGGACGGAGGCTGTCAACCGTGGCGTGGATAAGGACTTGTCGCAGCCGATGCTGCGCCGCTTCTGCGAGCCGGAGGCGCGTGTGCTGCTGTACCGCATGATCCGTGACGGCGAGTATCGCATCGAGCCGCCGCATACCGCGCTGATACCCAAGGACACTCCTGACGAGTTCCGCACCGTGTATGTCAACGACCCTGACGACCGGATTGTGCTGGCGGTTGCAAACTGCCTGTTCTTCGACCTGACCCCTGACCTTGTTCATCCAGCGTGCAAGTCTTATCTCAAGGGGACTGGCTGCGGGGCTGTTGCGAGGGAGGTGGCACGCTATGCCTCGGCGATGCCGGAGGGTGTCATCGGCTGGAAGAGCGACTTGTCGAAGTATTTTGACTCCGTTGACATCAGGTATATAGACGCTGCTTTCGACCGGCTGGAGGAGCGGTTCGGCCATTCGGCTCTCGTTGACATGGTGAGGGCGTATTACCATGACGACAGATACGTGGACGGCAACGGAGTGGAGCAGCGCAAGTATATGTCGCTGCGTCAGGGATGCGCAGTCTCGGCGTGGCTCGCTGACGTGATCCTCTGTCACATAGACGAGCGGCTCTCGCGGCTCGACGGCAAGTATATCCGCTACTGCGACGACATGCTCTTCATAGGGCGTGACCATGAGCGGGCTATGGAGATACTCCTGGAGGAACTCGGGAAGATGAGGTTGAGCCTCAATGACGGCAAGACGGAGGATGTGCGGTCTGACCGCTGGTTCAGCTTTCTGGGCTATTCAGTCTGCGGCGGGCTGATTTCGCTGTCCCCGCGCCGGGTGGCACGTTTCCGCAAGATTGTTGACGACATGGCGTGCAGCAGCAAGTCTGCAAAGCAGCTCACGACCGGGCTGGCAAGCTGGCTGTATGTGGGGATGGAGTGGAAGTGCTGGGCTACGCAGGTGCTTCCGGTCATCAACTCGCGCCGTGACATACAGCTGCTCAACGCATACATTATGGACAGCATTCGCGCCGCAATGACTGGCCGTCGCCGCATCGGAGGGCTGGGCTACAACGCGGCTGGCAAGGAGGGGTGCATAATGCGCGGCAGCGGCCGCCATGTGGCGTCAAACCGCCGCAACACGCCGCAGCGCATACCCGGGTTTCGCTCGCTGATGTGCATGCGCAAGGCGTTGCGCTGCTCCAAACAGTTGTACATGACACTTGCATCGACATGCCTGATGACGTAGTGACACAGCATACGGCTCCGCACAGGGTCTTGTGGAATGGTGACGGCTTCTTAATTCCAAACCTTGGTTTGGAATTATTACAGATTTACAGAGATGTGCCGCAGCTGTCAGGGTTCCACTTTTTATTGTAACATCAAAAACAGATTAGATATGGGCAAATTTTCCCGGATGTTGGCCGGCCGCTCGCAGGGCGGAAAGGTCGTAGCGCAAGACGCGGTCGAGCAGAAAATCCTCGCCAGCGGCTATGTGCCGCAGCCTCGGTTGTGGCGCAGGCACATCATGGCGCAGGTGTTTCAGGACCTGCACGCAGCGCATCACTGCCGCCCGGCGAGCGAGGAGAATTATGACTGTTTCGTCAACCGCCGCAGAAAAGGTTACGTCTGGCGCATGACGGCGGGAGAGTTCAAGTCGCAGGCGCGGCTCTGGGAACATGACCCGGTGGGTTTTGCAGAGCGTTGGCGGTGGTTCAACAAGTCGCTTCTGGAGAAGATGTGCGCAGAGTTGACCGAAGCGGAGGTTGACGCCAAACGGCTGCATGAGGTGAACAAAAAACTTGCTGTGCTGACCGACGCAGACCCCATGGACCTTCATGAGGCGGCGAAGTATGTATGCGACAGCTTGCATGCCCATGAGCGCAAGAGCGAAGCATGGGTTGACGCATACAAGGGCGCGGGGGCGTATTTCACCATGAAGAACATGATACTGTTCCACAACTGCCGCATACACCTCGATTCGGGGAAGGTGCTTGACCGCGATGCCTCGTTTGAGTATCTGAAGAAGCTGGTCGCTGACCCCAGGTATACTGGCAAGCAGCTTTTCGGCGAGATGATGAAGCTGATACGTGACAACAAATTCGATTGCAACGCACAATGAATATATGAGCATATTTGACGACATAATGCGCCGCGCCGAGGCTGGCGAGCGGGTTTCGGTCTCGCTTGCCTCACGCTCTGTGCGTGCAGGCGGGCAAACGGTGATTGACAACGGCAAATGGACCGGCGAGCTGGGCTGGGAGGCGGCTGCTCCTGAAGCAGCCCTTGCCCGCATAGAGGAGCTGTATGACGTTTACAGCCGGTCATTGCCGTCACATAACGAGAATTCCCGCAGCCGTGTGCGCCGCTGGTTTCACACAGGCGAGTGTGGCGACGACGACATGCTGTGGGGCGAAGACCAGCTTGTGGCACGCTGCCGCCTCGAGCTGACAGTGCTTTGCTACATGCTCAACGGCTCGCTCACTCGCACATCCGCGCCGTTTGCCGGCAAATGGTTTTGGCAGAGCAGCCGCAGCCCTGGACTGGTCATACTCGCCGAGTGGCTTCCTGAATAGAATGCAAACAATTAATGAACTAGACTTGAACCAAATATATGAGAAGACTAAGGAAATACGATGTACGCCAACTGAAGAGGGATGCTATGGCCCTTGCGTCCCCCATTTCGCTGACAGAGGGCGATTTCCGGAACGCGATGCAGGAGGGCGTGCACTCGCTGGCAATGAAGCTGACCGTTGAGCCGGGGAAGCTGGTTGCGTCGGTGAACCGAGCAGTCAGACAGTTCCGGCAGACACACCCGGGAGCAAGAGTGAAGACGTTTATATTCCACTTAAGCGCGCCCGAGGATTTTCCGATGCGTGCAATGAACGGATTGTATCAGGCAATCCGCACGATGAATTGGGTGGCTGTCAAATACGGCATCGCCAAACTCCCGGACAGCGGAAAGGCAACGGCGCGGCTGTTCTTCTTCTACAAATGATTTTTTGAGAGGAGGGTATGCGCTTAAATTGTTGTCTGGCAGTCGTTTGCTGTCAGGCTTGACTTGTTGTGCTCTTGCTGCAGCCGATATGCCAAACGCTTTGTTGGCTCAGATAACGGTTTTGCGAGGGTGGACAATGCATTTATGTTTTGTAAATTCGTGTAAAACTATTATCTTTGCCGACATATAACTGACATCCTCACCACATGGAAGAATACTACAGCCGCAAAATACCGACAAGCGAGAGAACCTACCGACATGCTGCCGCTGTCACCTTGCATAGCACCACAAGTGGGCATCTGGCTCACTCATGGCACAGACGTGAAACCATAAAATCCCACAGAGCATGTTTATAAAGAGCCCGAAATTCGACAGACTGCGTGCAATCGACGATCTGCTGCGCATAAATGACAAGATGCATAAAGGGGTTATCAGTGAGCGTCTGCGCCGTAAAGGCTACAATGCCTCCGAGCGCACAGTATTCACCGACCTCCAGGATTTGAAGGACTACGGAGCTCCGGTACGCAGCGACAATAATGGGTATTACTGGTATGACCGGGACTTTGATCTGTGTTGCGGCCGGCTCGACAGTGATGATTTGGAGAAGCTGAAGACTGGACTTGAGGCTTTCAAGCACATAGCTAATTCCCTCAAACTGGAGGGCATTGCCCCGCTGCTCACTGGAATAAGCGACTACGCCAAAGACACTGACAGTGCAGCTGGCAAAGTGATTGAGTTTGAGAACATGTCGAGCCTTGAGAACACACGTCTGCCGCTGCTTTACCGTGCCATCGTAGACAGCCGCGCCTTAAAGCTGACTGTGCCTTCACAGAGTTATAATGACAATGGCGAAATGTTGAAGCTCGCGCCGTACTACCTGAAGGAATACCGCAGTGTATGGTATCTCATAGGGCGAGTGCTGCCTGGCGAGCGTCATTGGGGACCGTTCACGTACCATGGTCGTGACGGCGAAATTCTCGCTATGTCTTTAGACCAGATTGTCGATGTGGAGATTACGGATGAGGCTTTCGACTCTGGCGACTTTGATGCCCAGGAGTACTTCAAGGACATCGTGGGGGTCTCCAAGCCGCATTCGTATGGTTTCATCCATCCGATCAATGTCCGTGTACAGGTCTCTGACAAGGGATGGAAGTGGCTTTCGGCTCATCCGCTGCATCACTCGCAAAAGCGTGTCTCTGAAAGGCCTTGCGTAATACAATACACGCTGATACCCAACGACGAGTTCTATAATGAGCTGCTTGTATTAAGCAGCGAGGTTGAGGCTGTGACACCTGACAGGTGCCGTAAAGCATTAGCAGACAAGGCGGAGTCACTGCTCTGCAATCTGCAGTGGGACAGGCATCGTGGCTTCCGGTTTAGAGGCTCGATGCTGGCTTCGGAGGGGCGTGAAGACATGGTGTATGAAGCTGTGGAGTTCGTGATTGACGACAGAGACGCTGCCGCAGACTCTAACAGCTTCCGTGTAATATCGAAGCGGCTTGGGTACACCTCAAGCATCGCCCACGCCGAGACCCTTATAGCACATGCGGCAGAGAGAGGGTCGCGCTCCTATTGTTTCCATGTCAAGAAGTATGACCTTGATATCTCGTCAGAACCTGTCATGGAGGATTACGGGGTCTCATGGCGGCTGTATGACGCAAACGGAGTGTTTATAGACCACACCTACTGCTCCGGACTGTTGCGTGACCGTGATGCCGTAAGCGGCGTGTTCAAGGGCCGTCCCGAAAAATCGCTTCGCTTCAAGGCCGGCGACATCGTGGAGGTGCTTGACGG
>CAKUKR010000060.1 GCA_934663645.1 uncultured Muribaculaceae bacterium
TGTTGGCGATTCAGACACTTCCAATCCATGAACTGGCGGAACGCCTGGCGAGCCGCGCAGAAACAGACGATATGAGTTACTTGAGATTTGACAAGAGCCTCATGATCAACCTGGAGCAGAGCCTCCCCAAGGAGATGTTGCGCACCAACAAATCCGGGGCTTACCACTGCACCACGATCGTGGGGTGCAACACGCGCAAGCAGCACGGACTGCTCGTGATCCCGATAGCGGAGATGGACAACAAGGCACATGTGCTGCTGTCTTCGCTCGACGAGACGGTGATACAGCATGACGCGCCGTTCAACCTGGGCATACACCAGTACGGGCCGAAGACATTCAGCCCAGGCGGACACAAATACATACGGGAGTTTGACTGCGAGAGCGTCCCGAAGCTGACCTATCGCGTGGGCGGCGTGATACTGACCAAGGAGAAGGTGTTCATCTCGCACGAGAACCGCATACTCATCAAATACTCGCTCAAGGAGGCGCACTCGCGCACGACGCTGCAGCTGCGCCCCTTCCTGGCGTTCCGAAATTCCAACGAGCTGTGCATCGAGAACACGGCTATCGACACTGCCGTGCGTGATGTCCCTGGGGGGATAGCCACCTGCCTGTACCCGGGATACCCGGAGCTGTACATGCAGTGCGACAAGGAAGCGCGTTGGGTCAGCGACGGCCACTGGTACAAGGGCGTGGAGTACAGCAAGGACCGCGATCGGGGGCTGCCCTACAAGGAAGACCTGTGGGTGCCGGGCTACTTCGAGCTGGATATACGCCCGGGCGAGACCGTAATATTCTCAGCCTCGACCTATCAGGCCTCGCCCGACGCTTTCGGCCGCACCTACGCCGACGAGCTGGCGACGCGCACATGCCGCACCAGCTTCTACAACTGCCTGAAGAACTCGGCTGAGCAGTTCTACCTCAAGGACAGCGAGGGGCTGCACATCATGGCGGGCTACCCGTGGTACTACGTCCGCGCTCGCGACGAGATGATAGCGCTGCCCGGATGCACGCTGTACGTAGGCCATACGGACGAGTATAAGGAAGTCATCTCAACGTTCCTTAGCGCACTCTACCGCTATATCGACCGGGGCTTCAAGGATCGCACTATCCTCGAGATAGACCTGCCCGACATACCGCTGTGGGCGGTATGGGCGATACAGCAGTTCCGCCGCACACACGGGACTGCCGAATGCCGCCGCCTGTATGCCGGCGACGTACGGAGGATAGTGGAGTATGTGCGCAGCGGCAAAGTGCGCAACCTGCGGCTCGAGGATTCGGGGCTCGTATCCACCGACGGCACGCACGTGCCGGTGACCTGGATGTCAGCAAGCGTCAACGGCAGCCCGATAATACCGCGCACCGGCTATGTGGTAGAGTTCAACGCGCTGTGGTACAACGCGCTATGCTTCCTGGCCTCGCTGCTCGACGGCGTTGAGGGCGAGGAGGGGTATACGGATGGCATACGGCAGCTCGCCGACAAGGCTAAGCAATCGTTCCGCGAGACGTTCCTCAACGGCTACGGCTGGCTGTACGACTATGTGGAAGGCAGCCGCGCCGATCAGGAGGTACGTCCCAACATGGCGATAGCCATAGGGCTGGAATACACCCCGCTCGACCGCAGCGAGACGCGCCGCGTGCTGCAGATGGTGACACGCGAGCTGCTCACCCCCAAGGGGCTGCGCTCGCTCTCGCCCAAGAGCTACGCTTACCGCCCGACTTATGCGGGCAACCCCAGGGAGCGTGAGCAGGCCGTTCACCAGGGTCCGGCGCGGCCGTGGCTGTTCGGCTTCTACGCCGACGCATACCTCAAGGTCTACGGCATCAGCGGCGCGGGCTTCATCGAGCGCATGCTCATAGGCTACGAGGACGAGATGACCGAAGGGTGCATCGGCTCGCTGTCGGAAATGTACGACGGCAACCCTCCCTACCAGGGGCGCGGCGCAGTCAGCGCAGCCAAGAATGTGGGTGAAATACTGCGCACGCTGCACAACGTCAAGGAAATAACAAAAAACTGCAATCCTCTGAATAACACCGATATATGAAGGCTCTAATGTTCGGGTGGGAGTTTCCGCCCCATATCCTCGGAGGCCTCGGCACTGCCAGCTACGGGCTCACCAAGGGGATGCACGCCAACGGCGACATGGACATCTCATTTGTCATCCCAAAGCCTTGGGGCGACGAGGAGAAAGGGTTTGCCAACATCATAGGCGCGTGCAACACCCCCATAGCGTGGAAGGACGTAAGCTGGGACTACGTCAACGCCCGGCTGGGCAAATACATGAACCCGCAGCTGTACTTCGACCTGCGTGACCATATATACGCCGACTTCAGCTACATGAAGCTCAACGACCTGGGCTGCCTCGAGTTCTCCGGGCGTTACCCCGACAACATACTCGAGGAAATCAACAACTACTCGATAGTCGCCGGCGTGATAGCGCGGACAGTGCCCTGCGACATCATACACTCGCATGACTGGCTGACATACCCTGCCGGCATACACGCCAAGAACATCACCGGCAAGCCGCTCGTCATACACGTCCACGCCACCGACTTCGACCGCTCGCGCGGCAACGTCAACCCCACGGTGTTCGGCATCGAGAAGGACGGCATGACGTATGCCGACCACATCATCACCGTCTCAGACCTGACGCGCCGCACCGTCATCGAGAAGTACGGCATCGACCCGGCCAAGGTGACCACGGTCCACAACGCCGTCATACCGCTGTCAGAGGAGCTGCTCAACCTGCCGCGCCGCACCGGGGGCGACCGGGTGGTGACGTTCCTCGGCCGCATCACCATGCAGAAAGGTCCCGAATATTTCGTCGAGGCCGCCGCAAAGGTGCTTCGCAAGGACCGGGGCGTGCGGTTCGTCATGGCCGGCAGCGGCGACATGATGGACGACATGATACGCCTCGCCGCCAAGCGCGGCATCTCCGACCGCTTCCACTTCACTGGCTTCCTCAAGGGGCGGCAGGTGTACGAGATGCTCCGCGACAGCGACGTGTACATCATGCCCTCCGTCTCCGAGCCCTTCGGCATCTCGCCGCTCGAGGCAATGCAGATGGGCGTGCCCTCCATAATCTCCAAGCAGTCCGGGTGCGCCGAAATCCTGAACAACGTCATCAAGACCGACTACTGGGACATCGACGCGATGGCCGACGCAATACACGGCATACTCTCCTACCCCGCACTCTACCAGCAGCTCCGCCACGACGGCATAGAGGAGCTGAAAGGGATAACATGGGAGAAGGCCGGAGCGAAAGTAATCGACATTTACAAATCATTAATCCGCTGACGCGCAGCGGGCAACACACCACATGAACATGAAATCAGTCTGCCTGTACTTCAAGATACACCAGCCCTTCCGGCTGAAGCGTTACCGCTTCTTCGACATCGGCAACGACCACTACTATTTTGACGACCTGACCAACGAGGAGATCATCACGCGCATCGCCCGGCAGTCATACATCCCGACAGCCCAGGCGCTGCTCGGGCTGCTGAACAACAAGGAATACGACTTCCGCTGCGCCGTAGCCATTTCCGGCACGGCGATAGACCAGCTGCAGAACTATGTGCCGGAGTTCATCGAACTGCTGCGCAAGCTCGCAGACACAGGCAAGGTCGAGTTCCTCGCCAGCACATTCTCCCACGGGCTGTCCTCCCTGCAAGACCCCGCCGAGTTTGAACGGCAGGTCAGCACTCACCGCAGCATCGTGCGGCAGCTGTTCGGCGTCGAGTCCAAGGTGATATACAACACTGAGCTGATATTTGACGACGACATCGCCTCGATGATGCGCTCCATGGGCTACGAAGCCGCCGTCACCGACGGCGCGAAGCACATCCTGGGCTGGAAGTCGCCCAACTTCGTGTACCGCTCAGCCACAGCGCAATCGCTTGCGCTGCTGCTCGTCAACGACAAGCTGACCGAGGACATAGCCCTCAACTTCAACAACCCCGGCTGGCACGAGTATCCGCTGACGGCAGACAAGTACATCGACTGGATAGCCTCGCTGCCCGAAGACCAGCAGGTGGTCAACATCTTCCTAAGCATGGAGACCATAGGCTCGTTCCTTCCCAAGGAGACCGGCATATTCGAGTTCCTGAAGGCTCTCCCCTATTTCGCCAGCCAGCGCGGCGTGAAGTTCACCACCCCCTCTGACGTGGTTGCACGGCTCAAGCCGGTTGACGCGCTGTCGATACCCTACCCGCTGTCTGGCACCGACGAGGCCCGCGACGTATCGGCATGGCGCGGCAACACCATGCAGCGAGAAGCTCTCGACAAGCTGTACTCGCTGGCAGAGCGCGTGACCGGCTGCACCGAACCCCTGAAACAGGACTGGCTGTACCTGCAGAGCTCCGACCATTTCTACTACATGAGCACCAAGAACCTTGCCGACGGCGAGGCTCACGCATCGTTCAGCCCCTACGAGTCGCCCTTTGACGCTTTCACCAACTACATGAACGTCCTGGCCGACTTCGCAGGGCGCGTAAACGTTCAAGTCCCCGAAAACATAGACAAGGAGGAGCTGAACCCGCTGCTGCTCATAATACGCAATCAGACAGCAGAGATAGAGCAGCTCAAGAAGGAGCTGGAGACGCTGCGCACCAACGACGCAAATGACGCGGACGCGCCGAAGCCCAAAGCGACGGCGAAAGCAAAGCCAGCGGCAAAGCCCAAAGCAGCCGCAGGAAAGCGCAAGAAGTAAACCACCGCATCACACGCATATTCAGGCGGGACGCTTCGCACGGCGTCCCGCCTGTCCGTTCCGTTCCAACGTTCCAGCCATTCCATCCTGTCTTGTCCTGAAACAGGTTAACGCAGGTTAACGGCTGCAGGAACAAGCAAGGGGCTGCGGCGGAAATCGTCGCAGCCCCTTCTCGTTGGCCAGGGTCGGCAAGCCGTGGCAGGTGCAACCGACTACACGCAGCCCGGCTTGCTTCTCCTATCCGGTTATCATCTCACTATCACTTTGCAGCTCTTCTTGCCTGCGCTCACCACGTAAATGCCGGCTGTGACAGGGACCTCGTCGCGGCCAGTGCCGATGAACGATGTCACCGTGCGGCCGTCTGCCGCATACACTGCCACCTGCATGCCGTCAGCTCCTGCAATTGTGATGCAGCCGCGTTCGCCAGCCACGTTGACACTGTCGGCGGCAATGCCGTCTACTGCGAGGGTGCTGATGCGCAGTATGTTGGAGTACGCGCTCTCGCCCTTGTCATAGACTACAGTCACTGCATAGTTGTGGAATGACGTGTCGTCGGGCGTGTCGGTATATTCGAGTTCCATGACCGGCTCTGCCGTCAGGCGCACGTCGTCGCGGTATACATTGTAGCCCATGAGGGACAGCTCGCCGGTGTATGAATCGGAGGCGTAGAAGCTGATGTCGTCCACCATGAAGATGTACGCATCTTCCGAGACGCAGCGTATCGCGAAGTAGCGTGCGCCTTCGGGGAGCGTCACCTTATCCTCATACCACTGCACCGGTGCGGAACGCAGGCCTCCGATTATCTGGAAGTCTTCGGGCTCGATGCCTGTCGTGGAATAGTATACCTCGTAACGCTCGAAGCCATAGTCGGAAGTCAGCGACTTGACCCAGAACGAGATTTCCTGCTCAATTCCGGGGAGGAGGGGCGAGATGAGCCAGTCGTCGTTCTTGCCGGTGTTGGAGCAGAAGGAGGCGAATACCTGGTCGCCGCTGTGCGGTGCCCAGTCAGTGGGCGTGCCGCTCTCGTCCTCGACGGGGATGCCGGCAGCGGAGGGGTTGAACGCCATGAACGCCATTGCGCCACCGGCGTTGGGATACTGCAGGGACGCGCCGGAGGGGCTTGCGATGCCTACGGTCGTGCCTTTGTCAGCGTCGCGCACGGTCCAGTCGCCGAAGTTGTCGATTGAGAACTGAGCGAAGTTGTCTACGGTCTCGGTCTGACGCTCTCCGCCAGCAGTGCCTATGGTCGGCTCGCTCCATGTCAGGCGGATGTCCGTGCCGTTCTCGGCCGTGCCGTCGAGGTCATGGATTGCGGGATAGTTCGGGCGGTTGAGCTTGGTCTCCATTGTCGCTGACGTGTTGTCGCCGGCATACTGGTCTTTGTCATAGACCACCTTGGCATACCAGTTCACGTTGTCGCTCCAGATGTTAGAGGGAGTAACGTCAAACACGTACTCGCGCACGCCGTCGGGGAGTGTGGTGACACCCTCGAGCGTCTGCTCGAGCTTGCCGTCGCGGTACAGCTCTACGGTGAAGTCCTTGGCGGTCTTCTTGCCACGGTTCTCGACCTGGACGCGGACTTTGGAGAGTTCGCCGACCATCATGCGTGCCGGCACGTTGAAGCCTGTCAGGGCGAGGTTGTAGTCATAGTTCTCCTTGACCATGATGTTGTCCATGTGGACGAAAGCCACGCCCTCGGGGCATTTTGCGGTGAAGGCTACCTGTATCGGTAGGCCGAGACCGGCGTAGGCGTCGAGGCTGAACTGTGCCTTCTGCCACCCCTCGGAGGGCGCGTCCTCATAGTTGACAGTGCCGATGCGCTTCATTTCGCCGTCAGCCACGATTACGTCAACGTAGATGCGGCAGTTCTCGAGCTTGGTAGCGAACCAGCGGAACTCTACCACGGGGCTTTCAGCGTCGCCCAGGTCAATCTTGGATGAGACGAGCGTGCCGCTGTCGCCCTCTTCCTGGCATTTGAAGGTCACCAGTCCGCCGTCGTTGTCGTAGGGTGCTGCAGTCGGTGTCTGTCCCTCGTGCGTTATGCTCCATGTGCCGCCGCTGCCCTCGGGTATGCGGACATCCCATGGGTCGCAGCTCAGGCGGCCGTCGGGGAACGATTCAATGAACGGCAGCTCGTAGGGCGTGCCGACAGTGACGGTGTTTGAAACCTGCCCGTAGCCGTAGCCTGCGGGTGACTGGGCATATACGTAGTACTGGAAGAACTCCTGCCGGTAGCTGCCCAGCGGGGGGTTGTCATCAGTGAATGAAAGCGTTGTCAGGCCAGTGGCGAGTTCAGCCTCGTCGTTGGCACGCAGCACGGTGTATGTGAGGGCGGAGGGGTCGAAATAGCCGCCGGTCTCGCTCTTGGTCGGAGCTTCCCAGGTGATTACTACCTTGCCGTCCTGTTCCTTTGCGGTCACGTTGACGGGCAGCCCTGGACGGTCATGGCCTACATATACGGTCTTTGTGACGGAGTATCCCTCGCCCTTGCCGTTGGCAGCTGTGATGACATACTCGTTGTTGCTCTGCTCAGCCTGACTGTCGGTGTATTTCACTTCCGCGCCGGGAGCGGGGTTCTCGATTGTGGTCACGAGCTTGCCGTTGCGCTTTATGGTGATGGCAGTGATGCTGGCCAGATCCTTGCCGTCAACAGTCTTGCTGGGGGCTTTGAACGAGATTGAGGTCTCGAGCTTGCCCTGTGCGGCAGGAGTGATGGCGAGGCCGGTGACGGCGCCGGGGGTGCCGAGCATCGGGCCCTGCTCGATGAGCAGGTCGTCAGCGTAGAGGTACATGCGGTCGGCGGGGCTGCATCCGTGCACTCCGAAAAAGTACTTGCCTTCGGCCGGCACATTCACATATCCCTCCATGATTACGCCGTCGGCGTTCTTGATGTCCTTCGGGCCTGCGATGACTGTCATCGCCGCGCCCTGGGGCTGGTTGCCGAACCCTATTTCGGCACGCTCTGAATACAGCTCGTAATTGCTTATGCGGGCAGAGAAGTGGTACATGCGGTCAGGGGTGAGCCTTACGGCGGGAGTGAACAGCCAGTCGTTCATCGGCTCTGTGTATGAGTTGGCAGAGCTGTACGAGCAGCGGGCTGCGCTGTGTATGGCGTCAAACGCCCATGTCTCGCCGTCGGCGTTGGTGTCCTCGACGGTGAGGCTGGCGAAGTCGTCCTCGCTGTCAATGGAGTTGGAGTAAGGCAGCGGGTGAACGCCTACGCCCACCTTGTTGGATTCAGATGTGGTGCCTTTGTATCCCTTGAATGAGGGAGTAACTGTATAATAGTAGAGCTCAAAGCCGTCGCCGTCCTCGACAGTCTCGGAAAATGAAGTTCCTGCAAAGCCTTTAGCGACCTCCACATTGCCCGGGAAACGGCAAATGTCATACGTCACATCCTGTGTGTCGAAATATCCGCCGTGGACGGATTCGGCCGGCGCAGTCCAGGTGAGCGTCATCATTCCGCTCTGTGCATCGCGCTTGAGCAGCACGTCGCTGACGGATTCCGGCACATCGGCGCCGATCCATTTCTCGACCTGTGTGATAGGGGACTTGCCCACGCTGTTGCTTACAGTCACCGACAGGCGGTAATTGTCGGGCTGGCTCACTGTGAGCGGCACACGCACGGCCTGGCCGGCAGCGGCGGTTGCCGTAGTGTGTTCCTCTTCATTTACATAAAGGGTGTATGTCAGGTCGCCTGTCAGGCTCTTTTCAGAGGCGAATGTCACAGCCGGCATGGTGAATGTCACATATCCGGACAGGGCCTCGCCGGCAAAGTCGATGCCGAGGTCAGCCACAGCCGCCGGAGCGTCATCCTCGGCCTCGGGCACGGGGATGAACATGCCGGTCATCTCCATGTTCTGGGCGATGTCGGTGATGTATGTAGCTGCGCCGGTATTGAGGTCTATGGTGTAGAGGCGAGCCTTGGCGTCAGCCTCCATGCACTCCCAGTAGAACGTGTCGGTGGCGAGGTCGAAGCAGCCCGAAGCGGCATAGCTCGGGCGGCGGCCTGTCGCGCCGATGGCGGTGCGCTCGCCGGTGCGCTTGTCAAACTTGTAGAACACGCCGTCAAGTCCAACGCCGTAGACATCGCCTTTGGAGGAAACGCCCACGGAGAGGATTATCAAGTCAAGGTCCTTGAGGCGTGTGCGCTTGCCTGTCTCGAGGTTGAGGAAACCGAACACCCAGCCGTCGCCGTCGTCATTCATAAAACAGCCGTAGGCATTGCCTGTGGTCGGGTCGTAGGCCATGTCTTGCGCCACGGCGCCGGTCTCTACGTATGCGTCACGCTCGATTTCCCAAGTCTCGAAGTTGACGACATACATCTGGGCCATTATCATGCCCATGAAGGACATGTAGCTGGTGTAATAGTACTTGCCGCCCGCAAAGCAGCCACCGCCGGTCACGATGTAGTCATCACCCAGCTTCACCGGCTGGAGCGTGCTGCCGTCAGTCTTGTCAAATGAATAAATGCCCACTGGCTGGTTGTCCTCGGTCCATGTGTCAGCATATATTGCGCCGCCGTAGATCTTCTGCGCGTCGGCAGTGGTGATTTTGCTGACCGTATACATGGGCATTGGAGACTGCGGTGCGTATGGGCGGGTCTGCGGAAATCCGTGACCTGTCATTGAGCCGGCCTTAAGGCGCGGCACCATCTCCAGGGCAGTAGCCTTGCGCGCCTTGTCCGCGTGCCGCTGCCCAGCTGCCATTTCGGCGGCACTGACACGTCCCAAGGGGACTTGCTGAGCCGATACGGACTGCGTGAAGACGCCTCCGAGCGCGGCTGCCGCCAATAGCGTAAAGAGTTTTCTTTTCATGGGTTGTCGTTATTATGGTTTTTACTTTATTATCAGTTTCCAGTTCTTGCCGCCGGCATTGAGCAGGTAGATGCCGGGGAATGGCACACGGATTGCGCCGCTGCCGCTGACAGTGCCGACTAGCATGCCCTGCATCGTGTAAAGCGATGAGGCGAGGCTTTCCGGCGCGGAGATGCTGACTGCGCCGCCTGACACGCGGAACGAATAGCCGTCGAGGAGCGTATCACTCACGCCGCCCATGTCATCAGTGTGCAGGCGCACCTCATGGGAGGGCTTGCTGAGCAGGTCGCCCTGACGCGCCGTGACATTGAGCCAGTATGTGGTCTGGGGCGCAAGGCCTGACAGCAGCATCGACGTTTCCGCACCCTGCCACAGCACTTCGCTGCCACCGAAATACGCCTTGGCGAGGTCGCCGCCGTAGGTGACGCACACGTCGTCGAGAGCCAGCGAGCCCTTGCCGCCGTTGTTGAACGATATGCGGAGGGCACAGCAGTTCTCCGGCCATGTATAGTCTTCCTCCATGTAACAGCTCTTGCCTCCGGCAGCGTTCTCGACAGTGAAATCCTTGATGAGCGTCCAGTCGCCGCTGCCCTTGCCCCACACCTCGATGCGGGCATCCTCCGACGCGCTCACGCCGCGAGCCCAGAACGAGAGCGAGCGTACGCCCTCCTCATAGTACGGTGTTGAGAGGTACTGCCCGCTGGCGTTGAAGCGCAGCGAGGGGACAGCCTCGCCGCAGTAGGCGGCATTGGCGTATGTCAGGTTGCTGTTGGTCTGCCAGCCGCCGGCAAGGGCTGAAACGCCGCCGGTGAAGTCGGCAGTATCGCTTTCGGGAGATGAGTAGCTCTTGGTGTAGACGCTCAGCAGGTACTCGTCAGCCCCCTCTACAGCGGACCAGGAGATGAGGTAGCCGCTGTCGTCCGACTTCGCCACGGGCTCGACTTCGGGGCGGAGGTAGTCAAACGTAGCGTCGAGCGTGGTCACCGCAATCTCGTTGGAGCTTGCGCTCTGAAGCCCGGTCTCGGGGTCAAGCACACGCACCGAGTACTTGTATTCGGTGGAATAGCCCAGGTCGCCGACCAGTACACGCCGCTCCGCGCCGACGTTGCGGCTGTCCCACCCAGGCACGAAGGTCGTGATGAGCTTGCCGGATTCTGACATCTCAGTGGTGTATACCGACAGTATGTACTGGCAGCCGGCATTGCCCTCGCTCCACGATGCGGTGAAATGGTCTATGCCTACTTCCTCCGCTTCATTGGCTGTCACGGCCGGCACCTCGTTCTTGCCTCCGCTCACCTTGAAATAGATGTATCCGTTGCTCTCGCGGATGTCGGTGATCGGCTTGTTCTGCGGCTCATTGTCCCAGCTGCGCATCGACGGTGTGGTGTCGTCGGTAAACTCTGTCACGTTGGCTGTGCCGGGGAATGAGTCGCCGTCGCGGTTGCTGCTCGACTGCAGGCCGTCGGCCTCCTCGATGTCAACATACTGGTGCGACTTGGTGTTGTTCACAGTATTGTATGACCACACATTGGGCTTGTAGTCTATGTGCCACACCAGCATGCCGTGGCCGGGGATGTACTTGTCCCAGCCGGTCTGCTGGCGGTTCTCGAACAGGAAATACTCGTCGGGGTTGGACGTGCTTATCCGCGCCGCCGTGTTGGCGGAGATGTTGTCGAGCTTGATGTTGGCCGGCGCGCCTATCTCGCGCGGCTCAAGCCAGCCGAGGGCAAAACGCTCGTATGACGAATAGTTGGGCGGCGTGCGCGAATCGTTGTTGTACGGCCCGGCGTCCATGACGCACCAGTCGCCCGGGGTGAACGCATTGGAATAGTTGGTCGAATACAGGTCCGGCAGCCCGAGGACATGGCTGAACTCATGCACGAATGTGCCTATGCCGTCCATGCGGTCCTGCAGGTCGATCTCGTTGGTGCAGGCATAATGGTTCAGCCGCACGCCGTCATACATGAACGGCTCGTTGGTGTATTCGGTCAGGTTCCACGAGTGCGGCCACACGCACTCCTCGGGCACGCCGTAGCCGAGGTTCTCGCCGTAGCCGGCATAGAAGACGAACACGTTGTCTATCCAGCCGTCATGGTCGGCGTCATACTGCGAGAAATCCACCTCGTCGTCGAGGATGTCGCAGGCATGGATGACCATCTCATGCGCACGGGCGTCGTCGCCGCCGCTCGACTTGTTCTCGCCGTAGTAGGCACGAGGGTGAGGCAGACGCACCGGGCCGTACACGTCAAACGTGGGCTGGAACTCTCCCATGGAGTTGTCCATGAACCAGTCGCGTGCGCTGCCAGTGCCGCCGTAGTTGGAATACCCCTTCTCGTTGAGCATGCGGCTGAACTCGTTGTGCGCGTCAGGCACGGTGAAGCTCACGTCTGAGTATTCCACCAGTATGACCGCGCCGCGTATCTCCCCCTTGGTCGGGAACGTCGAGGGCAACGCGCTGCTGCGGCGAGGGCTGCGGCGCGTCTGCACGTCGATTGCCGACACCATGGCCTCGCGGTCTATCGTGCGCACAAAGGCCGCCTCCGACGCATCGCGGCTGTCAGTGGCGCGGACTGCCGAACGCACCAGCCGGTCCGATTCAGGCTGCATGTAATAAAAAAATCCGTCGGATGCCTTCTCTATGACATACCCGTCGGACGTGGTGCAATAATGATAATGTTCGTCACCCTGGAGGCGCACCGCCAGTTCGCTTCCGTCGGGAAGCTGAATTCGGCTCGTCCGAGGGTTGGAGCGGACAGCCTCGACGCTGACAGTCCCGCAAAGGGCTATCAGGGCTATCGGGAGGATGCGTTGCAGATGTTTCATACTGTCTATGGTTATAAATTGTATATTCTGTAGGGGGCGCGGCAGGCATCTCCCCCTTATAGAGCTGATGCGCTGACGCATAAGTTTGATGTTGCAAAGGAAACGCTTTTTTCAGCACCGCCGCTGAACATAAGTCAAAAACGACATATATGCACCCAAAATATCTCATTTTCCGCTTGCTGCTTAACATGCATCTACCTACCTTTGTGCCGGAAAGAGTTGCACGCGCTGCCGGGCGGCTCTGGACGAAAACAATTACAAACCCGATAAAACAACTACCGTTATGCAGAAAAACTACCTGACAATGGCACTCGCCGCAATCGCAGTTATTGCGCCCGCATCAGCGTCGGCTGCCGCCCCAATGCCCCCCTCGAATGTAGTGGCTACAGAAACTCCCGACGGGATAGTCCTGACCTGGACTGCCGTCAACGAAAACCAGGACGAGGAATACGTTGACCCCTCCGAGGTGGTATACGATGTGTTCCGCATCAATGCCGCCACCGACGAAAGCACTGCCGTGGCTCAGGACATCGCCGCAACCACATGCACCGACCCGCTCACCGGCATCACCGGCGACAACGTCTTCAAATGGCAGGTTATCGCCAAGACTGACGGCGGCTCAAGCTCTTCATACGAGGGATACTCCAACGAGGTCTTCCTCGGCAACGGCGTGTCACTCCCCTTCATCGAGACTTTCAACACCCCCGGCGACTGGGGACGCCAAGCAGACAACTTCTGGGTAGCAGCACACAACGGCGGCTGGAGCGACTTCCGCGTTGACATGAGCAACTATGCCGAACTAGCCGACGGCAGCTATGCATACATCTACGGCATAGACCGCACCGAAGAGACTCAGGACGGTTTCGTATACTTCGAGCCCAGCAAGTGGTCATCAGCAGAAGCCACATACACAAGCGGCAAAATCAGCCTCGCGGACGGCATCGCCACCGGGCTCTCATTCCACTATTACGCTGCCCCCAGCCCAAAGGACAGCTTCAGCGTATCCATAATCGACGGCAACAACACCGAACACCTCATCGCCAACATCAAGCCCGAAGCCGACGAAGCTGGCTGGAAGAAGGCGGACTACTCGCTGACTGAATACATCGGCCAGAGCATCCGCATCCAGTTCAAGGTCGCTTACGACCCGGACAACGCTCCCGAAGAGGGCGTCATCCTCCCCATCTGCATCGACCAGGTGACGGTGATGAACAATACAGACGTGTCTGTGGCTGAAACCGCCGTCGGCAGCGTCATCGCCACAGAGTACTACTCCATCGAGGGCATGCGCATAGACACACCGCGCGAAGGACAGCTCGTCATCCGCCGCGAAATCATGGACAATGGCTCTGTCAAGACATCTAAGATGCTGAAATAATCACTTCTTCATACCATCTCATGGCCTCCCGTGCCGAAGGTGCTTTCCACACCTCCGGCACGGGGCTTTTTCATTTATCTGCCTTGGACTTGCCCATCTCCTCCTCCGCTATGCGGCGGCGCACACGGCTGAGCGTCTGCGGCGTGATGCCGAGGTAAGAGGCTATGTCTTGCAACGGTATGAAATTCAACATCTTGGCGGAACGCATCTTCTGCAGGTTGGTATAGCGGGCATACGCATCGCCCTGGCCGAGGAACGTGTACCGCCGCTCGATGATGTACAGCCCGTCTATCAGGTACTGCGAAGTCCACAACGCCCATTCAGGCGACTTGACTATCAGCTCCTTGATTTTGTCGATGTCAGCCGTATAGACCTCCATGTCGGTCAACGCCTCGACAGACGCGACAGCCGGCAGCCCACGCGAAAACGAGAACATCGACGCGAGCAGGTCGCCGTCCATGGCAAACCACCGCGTATGCTCCTTGCCGTCACACAGCGTAAAATTGCGGGCGACACCAGACTTGACGAAAAACACGTCGCGGCTCAGATGCCCCTGGCGGATAATCAGCGCGCCAGCCTTTACACGCTGCTCGTGCAGGAGAGGGCGGAGCAGCGAGATGCCCTCATCGCTCATCGGATATATTTCCCGGATGATTTCCTCTATTTCCATAACATTTTCCTTTTCCAATTTGAGCGTGCTGCCCGGCGCAGAGCGGCACAGTCACGCTATCAGTCCCAAAATTAGCCAAAAACATCCGAATACGCAACACCCCGCCCCACGGCGGCATCACCCGCACGGCGTTTCCGGAACACGGCGGCGCGGCGCGGATTTGCCTGTTCGCCGTTTTTTTAGTAATTTCGCGACTGGTTTAACCGTCGGCAGCAACTGCGCCGCCCTCATTCCACCCCAAGATGAAAAATATCCGCAACTTCTGCATCATAGCCCATATCGACCACGGCAAATCAACACTTGCCGACCGCCTGCTCGAATACACCAACACCGTAGCTGCCAAGGACATGGAAGCCCAGGTGCTCGACGACATGGACCTGGAGCGCGAGCGTGGCATCACCATAAAGAGCCACGCCATCCAGATGGAATACAAGCAGGACGGCGAAACCTACATCCTCAACCTCATCGACACACCGGGACACGTCGATTTCTCATACGAGGTGTCGCGCTCCATTGCCGCCTGCGAGGGCGCGTTGCTCATCGTCGACGCTTCGCAAGGCATTCAGGCGCAGACCATCTCCAACCTCTACATGGCTATCGACAACGACCTCGAAATCATACCCGTAATCAACAAGTGCGACCTCGACAGCGCAAACCCCGACGAGGTCGAAGACCAGATAGT
>CAKUKR010000061.1 GCA_934663645.1 uncultured Muribaculaceae bacterium
TCGTCCGCGCGGCTCTCCCTTTTTTGCGCCCCGGCGGCAGACCCGGCGGGCGGCGCATAAGGCGGCTGCGGGCTGACAGCGCCGCGCCAGCCCCCCTGACAGCCTCGAACCAACTCAAAGTCCTTAGGGGCTTTAATGTCCTTAAGGGCACTAAGACTTTAAGGAGTGGCGACGCGGTTTTCTTTCTATCACTTTGCGGCTTCTAATGGGGCATCTGAAACGGTGTATGCCGGTTGTAGAATTGATACCATCGTGATATCAGTGAAGTTTTCCCGGAAGACTTCCTTTCCGTTCAAGTCAACGAGGATGAAACTGTTGCCGTTTCCGGCTAACAGGAGGTCATTGTTCCAAGGGTACAGTTCTGCATAGGAGAACGGTATTTTCACTTCGTCTTTGCTGTTAATCAGCCCGTATCTGCCGTCTTTGCTTGCAATGTAAAGGTCTTGGTGTCTGCTCTCCTTCACGAAAAAGCAGTTATAGGACATGAGATTGTCGTATTTGGCCTGGATAGCGGTTTCTCCATCGAGGCTTTTTAGCCCGAGGAGTCCACCCTGTTCAAATTCCACCGTGTTGTCGTAAACGCCGAGGGCAGATAACAGGCTATCGTTATTCCACTTGCCGATTGAGAACGCCTGTTTGCCCTGTTTGTCCAGCAGAAAGGCATCGCCGTTCGGATTCTTGACTGCGAGATAGCCGTTGACAAACCGCGAGCATGCATAGTATTCGTTCAGGGTGAAGGTGAACAGCACTTGCCCTGATGTGTCGATGGCAAAACATGTTGTCGCTGACGCATCATTATCATATTTTACCATCAATGCGATCCCGTCTTCCGAGAATACAGACAATACTTTGTCGTATACGGGTTTCACGGCTGTTTCTCCTTTCTCGTTTATGAAGCCATACTTGTATCCACCTGTGCCGTCGGGTGTCGTAATTATTGCGTAGCCGTTGAAGAAGCTGGTAGCTGCCTTAACAGTGTTGCTGAGAGTTGCGATGGTCTCGAATTTGTCGTTGATGACGTTGATAGCCTTGCCCTTTGGCGTGGCGACGGCGATGCCGTTCTCGTTGAACGCTGACGCGCTTACGTAGCTCTCCTTGTTGACAGGTTTGGCCACGTTGTCAACGGAGTAATAGTCGTACAGCCCCTCGTCGTTCTTGACGCAGAATTTGTCGCCGACAATGGCGGAGGGCTGGTTCTTGAACTCGTCGCGGTGGATGATTTCTCCAGAGTTCACGTCGATGATGCTCCAGCTGTCGGAGCCTACGAGTTTAACAGCGGCATAGAGGGTCTTTGTCTTGTCTCCGTGCATGCCGCATGATGCCAGGGCGATTGCAGCGATTACGGCTGCCGCCCATGCGGTCAGGATTTTGGTATTAAACATAATCGGTTATTTTGATGGTTTTGGTTTCAGTCATGTTTTGGTCAATGTTCCTGCTGCAAATATAGTCCTTTTCAGTCATATATGCGCAGATTCTCGCCAAATTATTCATGTGTGCGTGTTGTGTGTTCGGAAAAAAATCGCTAATTTTGCGGCAAACATTTGGGGATGCCGGTTTCGGTGTCAACGGAATTTCAAGTCCGGGTAGGGTCAATGCGACGCCCAGCCCGGGTTAGTTTATATTTTATACGAAAACAAAAACAACCGACAAAATGGCTACATATCTGACACAAGAGGGATATGACAAGAAGATGGCAGAGCTGTCCGCACTTGAGGCACAGCGTCCGGCTATCAAGGCTGCCATCGCGGAGGCACGCGACAAGGGAGACCTCTCGGAGAATGCAGAGTATGACGCTGCCAAGGAGGCACAGGGCATGCTCGAGATGAAGATAGCGAAGCTCAAGGAGCTTATAGCCTCTTCACGCATCATCGATTCAAGCAAGCTCAACACGGAGGAAGTACAGCTGCTCAACACCGTGACTATCAAGAATGCCGCCACGGGGATGACCATGAAATATACCATCGTCACAGAGAGCGAGGGCAACCTGCGCGAGCATAAGCTGGCATCCAACACTCCTATTGCACAGGGGCTGCTGGGGCATCGTGTCGGCGACACGGTGCAGGTGAAGGCTCCGGCGGGCATCATCAATTTTGAAATCGTGAAAATCGAAATCTGAAAAGAGTACTGGCCATGACCATTTTCTCCAAGATAATCGCCGGCGAGATACCGTGCTACAAGATTGCCGAGGATGAGCAGTTTTTCGCTTTTCTCGACATCAACCCGGTCAACTGGGGGCATACGCTCGTAGTGCCTAAGCGCGAGACTGACTATATATTCGACATCGAGGATGACGAGCTGGCAGCGATGACGCTTTTTGCCAAGCGTGTTGCGAAGGCTATCCGCAAGGCACTGCCCTGCCGCAAGGTGGGCGTCACCGTCCTCGGGCTGGAAGTGCCGCATGCGCACATCCACCTTGTGCCGCTCAAGCAGGAGGGCGACATGAACTTCAGCAAGAAGATAGACAATCCTGACCCGGAAAAGATGAAGCAGATAGCCGCTGCCATAGTGGCTGCCTTCGAATAACGCTTGCCTGTCAGGCGTGAATATACAGGAGAGGGCTGTGTCGGTTACACGACACAGCCCACTTCATTCATGTTGCGTTAGGTTTGTTATCTGATTACAGTCTTGTATGTCTTGCCGCCCTTGCGGACTATGACAACTTCACCCTTTGCGGGATGTTCGATTCTGATGCCTTGCAGGTTGTAGTATGCTGCCTCTGCATTGTCTTCGGCAGCAACGTTTTCGACGCCTGAATGGTCAACGACCACAACGGGTGACATTACTGCCATTGACTCTGTTCCGCCGCTGTACACAGCGGTGACTGCATAGCGGTATCGTCCGTCTGCAATGCCTGCAATCCCGGTGTCTGTGAACGAAGGCTTGCCAGAAGTCCCGACGAGTGTCCATTCGCTTCTGTCAGCACCGTCTTTCAGGCGGTATATGTTGTATTTTGCGGCAGGACGGACTATGCGGTCTGAAGGCTTGTCTGCTGCCGGTGCTGACATATCGTCCAGTTCATCGCCGTATGCGCGGATCATCAGGTGTTTGTTCTGGAATTTGGCCATATCTGTAATTCCGAGCATGAATGATTCGCCGGCATAGTAGTGCATGCCTTCTGTGAACGGGTATGCCGGTGACGGCTCTGTCGTTCCTATTGCCATGAACCCGTAGCAGCTTATGGCAACCATGCACCCGTCCACGTTTACCGGCTCGGACAGCGTGTGTACTGACCAGGCGTCTTCAACAAAGTCCACGTCCTTGGCTACATAGCGCACGTCGTCGGCATTGGGTGTCCCGTCGGGGTTCAATCCGAAAATGTATATGCAGAAGTATGAATGGTCTCCTTCTCCGCTGGCTACATACCAGCTTACTTCCTTGATTGTGGCTTTTTTACGGAACACCGTGCCGAACCCTATCGTGACACCACCTCCAGAATAACCGAGAGGTCCGGAATATACTCCTGTGTCATAACGGAATTCCTGCATGGGCTCTTCCCAGCTTACCGATGCTTCGGCATTGGTCCCGTTTACGGAGGCAGTAACATTGTGTACGCGCAGAACCCTGTCTCCGAGCGAGATGTCCTTATGCATGTTGCCGGCGACCGAGATTATGTCTCCGTAGTTCTCGAAGTAGCGCGACACAGTGCGTATATTGTAGTCTGAGCCGGTGTCTGCGCATACGCCGTCAATTGAATAGTTGCCGTCGCTGCCGGTAGTGACTGAGAAGGTGTCATAACCCTCGATTATGACAGTGGCGTTCTCGACAGGTTCGCCAGTCGCTGCGCTTGTCACTTTCCCGCTTACGGTATGGCGTGGCAGTGCAGTCAGGGTTATGTCTTTGGTTACTGCGGCATTTGTGACATCGAATGTTTCGGTGGTCAGGTCATAGTATCCGTGGCATGTCACCTCCAGGGCGACAGCTCCTTCAGCCACTTGCGGCAGGGCAAAATTACCCTGGGCATCGGTTGTGGCGTGCAGGCACGACCCCTTGAGCAGGACATCTGCGCCAGCCACTGGCTTGCCGTCGCATTTCACAGTCCCCTGTATTGATCCGAAAGGAGCTTTTTCTATGTTGACACGCACATCTGCATAGACATTTGCCGTGGATGGTTTCTCTGATTCGAGACCTCCGGGCTTGTTGCTGGTCTTTGAAATGGACCTTGGGGTGTCACATTTGCGGACGTCGAAGCATTTTGAATTGATGAATTCTTTCCCTATTTTGCGTGTCATCACTACAAGGTTCTTGCCGGAGTACTCGTAAGGGTTGTCGAAAGGTATCACGAAGTCGCTTTTGCCTGTCGGGAAATACACGCTGCCGCTAAACACCGGTGTCAATTCGGACAAGTCTACAATTGCTTTGTCAGAGAAGTCGGATTTGTCGGTTTCACCGACGAATACCTCGAACGGCTCGCAGACATACCCTGCGTCCATTGACGAGGTGAATACGAGGCTGTTTATAGTTCCCCTGTTGATGCCTATTTCATTGGCAAGGTAAATCGTCTGGGCCATTGACTCGACATTATAGAAATTGACAGGGAAACTTTGTGATTCTATGATGGTGCCATTCCCTATGTGTACTGTGCTGTTGTTTTCTGGCAAAACGGCGACAGCAGCCATGTTTGTGGTGTCGTTGGCTTCATTCACGTCATTTGCCGCTTTTGCGACGGCATACAGCTTGTATGAGCCGGGGGTGGCGGGTGTCCATTTCAGCATGGTGGTTTTGCTTCCGTTCGGGGCTATTGCCTCTCCTTGGGCGGCGGCAATCATTTCTTTTGTCTCTGCGTTGAAAAGGCTTACGGAATAGTCCTCGACAGGTTCTTTGCCAAGGTTATTGACGGTGACCTGGTATGATTGTTCCTGTTCTGGAGATGCAAGGACGTCGCCAGTCAGGAGGCTTGCTTTTATGTCGGTGGCAGTCACAGTGCCTGTAGCGACATCATCGACCAGAACGCGGAATGTATTGTTCATGGCATCCGTTACATCGCCAGAAGCATGCGAGAACAGAAGTTTGACGCGGCAGGTTTTCCCAGCGTATTGCTGAAGGGGCACAACCACCTGGGCGTATTCCGAGGAGGGTATGTGCTCATGCTCGCCGCCTGGTTCAATTACATAGACTTCTTTGTAAGTGGCTCCGAAATCATCGCTTACGCGTACACTGATCTTGGGCTGGTCTGATTGGGTAGGGCCCTTGTCGTCTCCAAAGAATGATGTATTGTTGAGTTGATACCAGAAGCTGAAGACGGGGTTTTCGCCCATCTGCACATAGTGCGTGGTAAATCCTACGCCCTCGTCGTTTATCATAGTGTAATAGCTTGTGGTGTAGAATGCGCGGGTCGGGCTCTTTGCGGGGTAGTCAGATGTGTTGGCGCTGCCTGCGGACAATTCCCAGCCTTCAGGCCCGCCGGATTCGAAGTCCTCGAAATCATACCCGGTCAGCCTCGATTCGCTGACTTGAGCCGAGGCCGACAGCTTGATTTCGCGTACAGTCGGGTCGTTGGTTTGCAGGGTTATCTCGCCGGAGTATTCGCCAGGAGTGTCTGTGTCGAGGGCGAATTCCAGGTAGCCGGTTTCTTCAGGAGCAATCACCACCGATGCGGTTTTTGCTGAGATTTCCGGGCTTGACGAGACGACGTTCACTTCGAGGTCGCCGCTGCCATAGTTGTATATTTCGTATTTGCAAGACACGGGTGCGGCAAGGTGGTCGGTCTGTCCGAAATCCACATTTGTTTCGCCGCTGTAAGCGGGTGTCGGGCCTGAGGTAATCTTGAGGTCATCGACAATCGTGCCTTCTCCTTTAGCTGCTGAAATGCTGTGAAGGCCTACAAAGTACGTTGCAGTCTTAGATGGGGTGAACTTTTCTGAGAACTTGACCCAGTAGTTGTCTCTGTCGGTGTCTTCCAGCAAGTACGTTTTCTCGCGTATGTCCTGTTGGTTTTGCCCCGTGCCGATAGCGACTTCAATTTTCTCGTCACCGCTGGAGCCGGAGAAGAACAGGGCATAGAATTCGACCGTGTATTCCTTGCCGGCCACCATGTTGATGCCGGGAGAGAAGGCCCAAGCGTCATGCTCGTGTTCCTGGCTTCCGAGTATGAAGGCGTATTTGTATCCGCTTGCGCCTGGCATCACCTCGCCCTCGAGTGTAAGTGTCCCTGCTTTCCAAACGTCTGTTTCATCGCCAGGCGTGGCTGTTACAGTCCATTCGTCGGGGAGAGCATAGGACGGCGCTCCAGGCGCGTTCTCGAAATTCTCGTAGAGAAACCCTTCCTCTCGCACCAGTTTTGACGTTGACAGGTTTGCGCCTGGTTGTTTCAGGCTTTTCTGCTCCGGAAGGGGCGGCATAATACGCAATTGCGGCGTCGGCGTCCCTTGCACCCCTCCGGCGAGCATCACCGTCAAGGGAATTGCGGCGAGTCCGAGGGCAAAGACTGATGTCATGATTTTTCTTTTCATGCTTTGCGTTTTTTTGCTTGGTTATTGTTTGGGTCTGTGTGTGTCATTTATTATCTTTGCGCAAAGTTACTACAATGTACAGTCCTGACCCCGGAATTTCATTGCCGATTGCGTGTCAGTTCGTGAATTGACACGTTAAACCTGCGATAAACGGTGCTTTATGGGTTGTCAATACTTTTGGTTATGCCCAAGATAATCCGCTTTGTAATGACACTGGTCATGTGCTGGACGGCATTTGGGGTGTCCGCAGCCATTGACTACAATGCTATATACAGCCGCTTGAAGGATGTGCCGTCCGTTGAGCTTACTAAAATGGGCAAGGCATACATGAACCGCAACCGTACGGACAGTGCGTTGGCGGTGTTCACAATTGTGGCCAACCGCAGCCGGTCTGACATGGATGCTGATGAGCGTGACCAAGTTATAATTGCCCTTAACAATATCGGCATAATCAATTTTCTGAACGCCAACTATGCGAGGGCTTATTCTTATTTCGTGAACTCCATCGAGCTCAATGATGTGCCTGATGCTATCGGGTACATAAATTTGCCCGCTATTTATATGTATTTCGGCGACAAGAAGAAGGCGTATGACTGCATGAAAAAAGTCTTCGACAGTGCCATTCAAAATCGCCACTACTACAATGCCTCGGTGGCGTTGGTAAATATCATAAACATAGACTTGCCTCCGGAGGAGTATGCCAGTTCGAGGGATTTGCGCGGTTTGTTGATACGTTACAAAAAAGGGTGCCGCCAGACATCTGACAATGCGGCTTATCCCTATGCGACAGCACTTTGCGACGGGATGCTCAAGAGCCTTGATGGAGACCATGCGGGTGCAATAGCCGACTTCAAGGCCTCTGTCGAACGGTCGAGGGCAATGCTTGTTCCCGAGCGGGACGCTTTTTCCTCGTTCATGCTGATTGGCAAGGAGTTTGAAAAGGCGGGGCAGCTTGATTCTGCTCTCCATTACACCAACGTGGCGGAACAGCTGGCCGTTAGGAATGCTTTCGGTGAACTTGCTGCAGAGGCGTACCAACGTCTTTCTGTGCTTTACGGGCTGAAGGGGGATGTTGCCAGGGCTACAGAGTACAAGTACAAGAACCTGGAACTGCGAGACTCCATACTAAGTGTCGATGATTTCGGCAAGATACGCGACTTGGAGATGTTTCACGAGGTGGATAAGTTTACCAAGGAAATCGACAGGCTGACGCTCGAGGACATGCAGCGCCGCCGTGTTCTGGCGATAGTGTTCTCGGCGGCGGCAGTGATAGCTGCGATGCTGGTGTGGATGTGGGCGCTCAACAAGAAGTTGCGACGCAAGAACCGTGACCTGTTTGCCCGGAACATGGAGATAATGGCAACAGAAAGGATGGCGGCGGAGCAGCCGGTACAGCCAAATCTTGCTGTTGCTGGTGAGACAGTAGATGACACCGGCGCACCAGCAGGGGGCGGCGGGAAATATGTGAGTTCCAATCTGTCAGATGATATGAAGGCAGAACTTGGCAAGCGTATTTCTGCGGTGATGGAAGACGAGGCCGTGATTACCAGCGCTGATTTTTCGCTCAATGACCTCTCTGCACGAGTCGAGTCCAATCCCAAGTATGTCTCGCAGGTTCTTAACGAGCTGTTTGGCAAGTCGTTTCCTGCGCTGCTTAACGAGCGGCGGGTAGGTATGGCGCGTGAGCGGTTTGTTGACTTTGAGCATTACGGGCATCTCACCATTGAGGCTATAATCTCCGACCTCGGGTTCAAGTCGCGCAGTACATTTTCCAAGACGTTCAAGGGCATTACCGGCCTCACGCCGACAGAGTTCATACGTCAGGCCAAGGCCGCCCGCAGCATGGATGGCAAATCAGGCGGCACGCAATAGGTGTCGCCTGACAATCAGGTTCAAATGTCCGTGTGTTGTTGTCAGCAGTTGCAGCCGCTGTTGCCGCAGCCGCCTGCGCAGTCGCCGTCGCTGCAGCTTCCGCCTCCGCAGCCTCCGCAGCAGCCTCCCTTGGGGTGCAGCTCGTCCTCGGTTGCGGGACGCACCATCACTATCTCGCCGTCAAACTTGACGGTCAGGTCGGCAAAGGGGTGGTTGAAGTCCATTGAGACGTGTGTGTCGCCGATTTTCATGACACGGCCCTGCACGCGGTATCCCTCGGAGGTTATCATAGGCACGATAGCGTCCTGCACGATTTCTTCAGCCATTTTGCCGTCGCGCATGAATATCTCTTTTTCGAGCTGCATGACGTGTTCCTCGTCGCGTTTGCCGAAGGCTGCTTCGGGCGGGAGGGTCATGCTGAACTTATCGCCCTCTTTCATGTCCTTGATTGCGGCGGCCAGCCCGGGTATTATGCCCTCGGTCACGCCGTAGACCATTACGTCAGGTGCCTTGGCAGTTGCCTTGAACAGTTCCTCGCCGGTTGCGGCGTCGGCCACTGTGTATGCGAAAGCCACAAACATGCCGTCGCTTACCTTATATTCCTTGTTTCCCATATATTCTTGATGATATTTTCGTTGTCGTTAATTTCAGAACTTGTCACTGAGCCGGGGCGTTGTCAGGGTCTTCCTCCTCTTCGGCCGGTACGGCTGCTTCCTCCTCGTCGTCATCGTCCACGTCCTCGGGGTGCTTGAGCTCAAACTGCTCTGTTGGTATGATCATGTTGAAGAAGAATTTGTCGGCGACCTTGTTTTTGAGCCTCCGAGCGGTCTCCTCTTCTGGCTCGACCTTCAGGATGTCATACCCTGGGTACTGCTCGAAATCGACATCGACGGCGTTGTAGCCCAGCAGCTGGACCATGTCGTATTCGTGTGCCGGGTAGATGACATACCAAGCGTTTTCCACGTCCTCGCCCGTGCCTGTGCTCTTGATTGCCGCGAGCAGGTTTTCGAGACGGAACTCCCAGAACTTGGCGCGGTAGGTCTTTTCCTTCTCCTTGAGGGCGTGCACGAGGAATGACATGTGGCGCAGGTCAAATGGGTTGTCGTTGAGCGACAGCTCGGCGTATTTGATGAGCGTGTCCACCTCCTGGCGGGTGTGCTTGGAGCGCGTTTTCAGCGGCGCGGTCTTTTCGTCATACGGCGACACACGGTACGGGTCATAGTCCTCCTGGAACATGTAGCCGAGATAGAGGTAGCGGTATTCCTCGGTGGTCATCACCGTGTCGTTCTTCTCGAAACGCTTCATGAGTTTCGGGAAATAGAAGCGGCTTTTGGGGTTGAGGGTCTCTGCCTTGATTTTGTCGAGGTCTGGGCGTTCCACCTTCACGGTCTTCTTGGCCGGAGAGGCGGACACCTGCCGTCCCTGTGCTGCGGCGGTGAAGCAGCCGGCTATCATGACAGCCAGTGCTATGAGTGTTGAGTGCAGTATGCTTGTTTTCATGAGGATAGTCTTGTTAATAGGCATGAGTCGTCATTGTATTTCCCGCGAGACGGCGAGCGCGAGCAGAGCGGCTACACCCGCCATCGCCACGGTTATCACTGTGGGGAAGCCCTTTGCGAGCAGGTATCGGAAGAACCGCCCGGTGTGCAGAGCCACGTCCTCGCCCTTGGGTGTGCGGGAGAAGAAGAGCATGCCGGCAAACGCGCCGATTACGGTCAGCAGCACCATAATGCTGTACAGCAGGTGTTCGGCGATGCCGAATGAGAAGGCTGACAGCCCCAGCGCCATGCCTGTTACAGCGCCGGCGGTGATGTATGCCGTGCCGCGCCGTTGTGCTTGCAGCACCTGTGGCTGCAACACGGTGACGGCGGTCACGACGAGTGTCATTGCGAGCCATCCGGTGAGTATGACCCCGTTGACTGGCAGCAGCTGATAGCGTGCGGCGTCCTCGGCAAAGCTGATGACGAGCAAAGCGAGGTATGACACCACGGGCGCAAGCATCTGCCAGCGCGACATGGTGAGTGCCAACGCTGCCACCCACATCAGACAGCTTATTGTGACGATTACGACTGCCATGTCTGTTAAGCCCAAAGGGCTATATACATAACGCGGATTGCTGCTGTAATATTATTTTGCTATTGCAGTCGAGGGTGTAGTGGCGGTCTGTGCCTCCACTGCCTCATGACTGTGTATCTCCGGGTATGCCACGCGCGAGTGGTATATGGTGGCAAGCCGCTTTTTGAATGTTGCCCGTACCGTCTCGAGGTCGCGGAATGACAGCGGCGACTCGCGGAACAGCCCGTCGCTGACCTGCGAGTCTATGATGCGGTCTACGAGCGAGTTGATGTTTTCCACCGAGAAGTCCTTGAGGCTGCGTGAGGCAGCCTCGACGGCATCAGCCATCATCAGCAGCGCGGTCTCGCGTGTCTGCGGGTTGGGACCGGGATAGCGGAACTTTTCCGGGTCGATGGTTTCGCCGGGGTGCTCGTTGACGGCCGTGTTGTAGAAATACTTGGCGAGGCCGCGGCCGTGGTGTTCGAGAATGAAGTCGATTATCACTTTCGGCAGCTTGTTCTTCTGCGCGAGTTGCACTCCGTATGTGACGTGGCGTATTATCTTGCGTGCGCTGGTCTCCGGGTCGAGGCCGGCGTGCGGGTTTACGCCGTGCTGGTTTTCGGTGAAGAAGAACGGGCTTTCGAGCTTGCCGATGTCATGGTATAGCGCGCCGGTACGCACGAGCTGTACATTGGCGCCTATGGCGAGAGCGGCCTCGGCTGCGAGAGTGGAAACCTGCATTGAGTGCTGGAACGTGCCTGGGGCTTCCTCTGCGAGCTGCCGCAGCAGCGGCGTGTTGATGTCGCTGAGCTCGACAAGGGTGACCGTGGAGGTGAACCCGAAGACCTTCTCGATGATGACTATAAGGATGTATGCAAACGAGAGTATTATGGAGTTGATGCCGAACAGTCCTATCATGTTCCACGAGAAGTGGTCGAGGTCGCCGTTGGCGATGAGCGTTGAGACGAAATAGCTGGCGGAGTATGCGAGGAATGAGAACAGCGCAGTGCGGACGAGCTGCGAGCGGCGCGACAGCTGGTGAATGCTGAACACTGCCACGAGGCCTACGCACATCTCCATGAATATGAACTGGAACTGGTATGTCGCCACCAGGGCGCATATCAGCACAGTGGTCAAGAGCGAGAAAATGGCGGTTCGGGAGTCGAAGAATATGCGTATCACCACTGGCAACGCCGCGAAGGGCACGAGGTAGATGCCGTTGGAGAAGTTCTCGAACAGGATTATGGTCAGCGCTGAGAACATGGCGATGAATGTCATCAGGAATGTCATCTTGCGCAGGTCGCCGTAGAATTGCGGGCGGTTGAGCGCCATGAACAGGTACAGCAGCACGATGCAGATGAGTATGTACAGCGTCTGTCCGAGCATGAAGTATGTCTGCTGGCTGGCACCGTGCAGGTTCTTTTGCACCATCTCCTGGAACGTGTTCAGGTTGGTGTATATCTGCGGCGTGATGATTTCGCCACGGTCTACGATGCGCTGCCCCTTCTTGATGATGCCCTGGGCTCCGGTCACGTTGAGAAACTCCTGCTTGCGGTATTTGGTGTCGAGGGTGGAGTCTACCACGACATTGGGAACTATGCTGACATTCAGGGCTTTTGACAGCCCTTGCGGCATTCCGGCGCCGTCGAGGTTGTGGAAGCGCAAGGTGTATATCGAGTCGATGAACTCAAAGGCCTTGACAGGCGTGAACATCTGCGACACGTCCACCGTCCCCACCACGTCTGGGTCGTCGGAAGTTTCGGACATTCGCACTTTCGAGCCAGTGTATTCCGATACCTTGGCATACAGGTCGGGTTCCATTACGCCGACTTCGTATACCTGCGCCAGCAACTGCTGGACTATTGCTATGTCGTGGCTGTCAACACTCCCGTATGCTGCAGAGCTGAACCGTTCCGCAACGTCCTTGGGAACATTCGCCTCGCGCTTCACGAAGGGGACAAAATGCTTGTCAACGCTGTCGCGCAGGGTGGTGAGCGACGTGGAGTCGCGCATTATCGGCATGTCAAACGGGGCTGTCAGCAGCGGGTATTTCCACGGCTGGTTCAGCTCGTAGCTGTAAGACTGGCGGTCGGCGTGAGGCAGCAGCAGCAGCACGACGGCTGTGAGGACGATTGCCATGCCCACACGCGCCATATTTACCTTTGAGAAAAACTTCATCGTCTTGAGTCTGTGTTATATAAGTTGTCTGGGACGTGTGTCAGCTCATTCGCTTGACGGACTTTATCCCTGAAATCTTCTTGAGTGCGTGGATTATCTTGTCGATGGTGTCTGTGGTGTCTATCTGCACGGTCATATCGGCATGGAACACCTCGCCGTCGGCGCGGATGTTGAGGCTGCGAATGTTGATGCCGAGCTGCCCGGAGACAGTGGCGGCGATGTCGCCTATCATTCCGGCGCGGTCCAGCCCCTCCATAGAGACGGAGGCCATGAAGCGGTCTGCCGTCCCCTCCCAGCGTGTTGCGACGAGGCGAGTGCCGTATGCGCTCTTGAGGCGCATTGCGGTGTCGCAGTTCACCTTGTGGACCACCACATTCTCCTCGTCATCGACAAACCCGAGCACGTCGTCGCCCGGGACGGGCGAGCAACAGGCCGCCAGCCGGTAGTTGGGTGAGCTACCGGGCCGCAGCACATACACTTCGCCGAGGTTGACATGGTGCGCCTCGGCGGCCGGCATCTCCTCCTTGCGGCGCGACGAGAAGGGGTTGCGCAGCAGCTTGGAGAATATTGACGACTTTGAGCGTCCCACCCACGGCAGGTCTTGCGCCAGCGAGGCGATGTCGCCCCGGGCGAGCATCAGGTAGAAGTCTGTGGCGTTCTCCGCCTTGTAATGGCTGACAATGCGGTTGAGCAGCTTTCCGCCCGGCTTGACGCCTCGTTGGCGCAGGAAGTCGAGGTATATTTCCTCGCCCTTGCGGGCTTGCAGCCTCCGGTCCTTGCGCAGGATTGAGCGCACGCGGTCGCGGGCCTTGGCGGTATGGCAGGATTCCAGCCATTCAGGCTGCGGCGACTGTGTGTCGGAGGTTATGATTTCCACCTGGTCGCCGCTGTCGAGTATGTGCGACAGCGGGACGAGCTTGTGGCTTATCTTGCCCGCCATGCAGTGTATTCCGAGTTCGGAGTGTATGGCGAATGCCATGTCGAGCACCGACGAGCCGGCGGGCAGTGTGTACAGGTCGCCCTTGGGCGTGAACACGTATATCTCGCGGGCGAAGAGATTGAGCTTGATGGTGTCGAGCACGTCAATGGCGTTAGGCTCGGGGTTGGCGAGGATGTCCTTGATGGTGCGTATCCAGTTGTCAAGCTCCGTCTCGTCCTCGTATACGCCGCTCTTGTATTTCCAGTGGGCGGCATATCCCAGCTCGGCGATGTCGTCCATCTTGCGCGAGCGTATCTGCACTTCTATCCATTTCCCCTCCGGCCCCATAGCCGTCAGGTGCAAGGCGCGGTATCCGTTGGCCTTCGGCACGGCCGTCCAGTCGCGCAGCCGGTCGGGGTGTACCACGCGGCCGTCGGAGAAGAAGGTGTATATCTGCCAGCAGCGCAAGCGTTCCAGCGAGTCGTCATCGTTCTCGAAAATCACGCGCACGGCATAGATGTCGTATATCTCGGTGAATGGGATATGCTTCTTCTCCATCTTGTTGTAAATGCTGTACGCGCTTTTGACGCGGGTCCTGATCTCATACTTGAAGCCGGCTTTGTCGAGCTTCTCTCGCACCGGGCGCACAAACTCCTCGACTATGCGCTCGCGGTGGTCTGCGCCCTCGTTGACGAGCGACATTATCTCCTCGTACTTGCGCGGGTGCTCGTAGCGGAAGGCGAGGTCCTCGAGTTCCTGCTTTATCTTGAACAGTCCGAGGCGGTGAGCCAGCGGCGCGTATACATAGAGCGTCTCGCCGGCTATCTTGTACTGCTTCTCGGGGCGCATCGAGCCCAGGGTGCGCATATTGTGCAGGCGGTCTGCCATCTTGATGAGCACCACGCGGATGTCGGTGGACATGGAGAGGAGCAGCTTGCGGAAATTCTCGGCCTGCAGCGAGGCCTTGTCGCCGAATATGCCGCCCGAAATTTTGGTCAGCCCCTCCACGATGCCGGCAATCTTGTCGCCGAAAGCGGCGGCGATGTCGTCCCGCGTATAGTCAGTGTCCTCGACCACGTCATGTAGCAGCGCGGCGCAGATGGACGTTGAGCCGAGCCCGAGCTCCGAGATGACTATCCGCGCCACGGCTATCGGGTGCATGATGTACGGCTCGCCGCTCAGGCGGCGCACGCCGCGGTGGGCCTCACGCGCAAACTTGTATGCGCGGTCGATGATTTCCACCTTCTTGCGGTGGTTGGAGGCCAGGTATGCGTCGAGGAGGCCGCGGTAAGCCTCGTCGGCCATGCGGTCTTCCTCCCCGGGGGCGTATTGCGGATAATCCTTGATGCTCATTACAGGAGAGTTTTGCGGCGCGTTTTGCGCCATGCAATACACAAAGTTACAATTTTT
>CAKUKR010000062.1 GCA_934663645.1 uncultured Muribaculaceae bacterium
AGGTTCTTGCAGTGTGTGGCTATCCAATATGACCGGAGAATTTGCGATATGCGCACATAGAAAACGGAGAATTTGCGGGCTGGGGATTTGCGGCTTCCGGGAAAAATGACTAACTTTGCGGTCGCAAAGCGGTTATGGGTTTCTGCCGCTGCGCAACTCATTAATAACCAATCAGAAACCGGTAAAGTTATATGGCAACTAAAATAAGATTGCAGCGCCATGGCCGTAAGGGCTATGCGTACTACCCAATCGTTATCGCCGATAGCAGGGCACCACGTGATGGTAAATTTATTGAAAGGATAGGTTCTTATAATCCGAACACTAATCCTGCTACAATAAGTTTGGACTTCGACCGTGCTCTGTATTGGGTAGAAGTAGGTGCAATTCCTACTGACACAGTTCGCAACATCCTCTCACGCGAGGGTGTCATGATGATGAAACACCTCCGTGGCGGCGTCAAGAAAGGCGCGTTCAACGAGGAGGAGGCACAGCGCCGCTTTGACGCATGGAAGGCTGACCGCAACAAGGCTGCCGCTTCCGTACAGGCAAAGGCTGAGGCTGCTGTAGCCGAGGAGAAGAAGTCTCGCCTTGAGGCTGAAGTAGCCAAGAACAAGGCTAAGGCTGAAGAGGTGGCCAAGAAGAAAGCGGAGAAACTCGCCGCTGAAGAGGCTGCCGCCAAAGAAGCTGCCGAAGCTGCTGCTGCCGCTGCTCAGGAAGGCGCGGAGAACACTGAGGCCGAGGCTGCTCCCGCAGAGTAATCTGACAACTATGCCGACTGGCGCGTATCATCACGCCTGACGGTCATGACATTGGCATCGATGCCTCCATGCGAGGTCGTCGATGCCTTTTCACTATACCATACGCCGTTAACCGTTTGACACCCCTCACATTATGTCTGACACCAACAATACAGCAGCCGAGTTCGGATGCGTGAAAAACATTTGCCGTACACTGTTCGAGAAGAAGATGAATGACTACGGCACTTCATGGCGCGTAATGCGCCCGTCCAGCATCACCGACCAAATCATGATAAAGGCGCGGCGGATACGCTCGCTCGAGGAGAAAGGGGGCTGCGGACTTGTGGCTGAAGGCGTCGAGCCGGAATACATCGGCATAATCAACTATTGCATCATCGCACTGGTACAGGTGTCGGAGGGGTGCGGCGACGAGCTGCCGCCCGCCCGCGTGATGCAGCTGTACGACAAATGGTTTGACAGCGCGACCTCGCTCATGACCGCCAAGAACCATGACTATGACGAGGCGTGGCGCGACATGCTCGTCACCTCATTTACCGACATCATCCTCCAGAAGCTCATGCGCACTCGCAGCATCGAGCTGCACGGCGGCAAGACGGAAGTCTCGGAGGGTGTCGAGGCGAACTATATGGACATGATAAACTACGCGATATTCGCGCTCATCAAGCTTGGCGTATGTCAGAGGAAATGACTTTTGCAGAGGCCGGGGAAATTCGGTCTCCAGGACTGAAATGGTGGCAGACGGCATTGACATGGCTGCTGCGCATCGCCGTCGGCGGCACGTTCATTTTCTCGGGCATCGTAAAGGCCATCGACCCGTGGGGGACGCTGTACAAGCTGCAGGACTATGCGGCGGCTGTCGACCTGTTCGCTGCCGGGCAGTCGCTGCTGCTCACATTCGCGTTCATACTGTTCATTCTCGAGTTCATGACCGGCGTGTTCCTTGTCACCGGCAGCTTCCGCCGCTTCTCCCCTGTCATGGTGCTGCTCTTCATGGCGGTGATGCTCCCGCTCACGCTGTGGATTGCAATAGCTGACCCGGTGGCGGACTGCGGCTGCTTCGGCGATGCGTGGGTCATTTCCAACTGGGCTACATTCTGGAAAAATGTCGTTATAACCCTTGCTGCCGTATGGCTGCTGATATATAACCGGCGCGTGCATTGGGTCATAACCCCGGCACTGCAATGGGTGTCGTTTGTCGCCACCGGCATATACGCAATGATAATCGGGTTGACAGGCTATACCGTGCAGCCGCTCATCGATTTCCGCGACTACAAGGTCGGCGGGCCGCTCATCACTGCCGACGCGGATAGCGAGACCGAGCATTTCGTGTTCATCTATGAGAAAGACGGCGAGCAGAAGGAATTTTCAGAGACAGACTCGCTTCCCGACGAGAGCGACGGCTGGCAATTCGTGGAACGCCGCCAGCTGCCGGCTAAGACCACCAAAGCCGCCGGCCCGCAACGCGACCTGCGCATCTGGTCCATGGACGGCGAGGAGGACGTGACCGAAGAGGTGATGCCGCGCAAGGGGGAAAACCTGTTTGTGCTGATGATGCCCACGCTCGAAAATGTGAGCATAGCCTCGACGTGGAAAATCAATTCACTCAAGCAATGGGCTGACGAACACGCCACAGACTTCTATGCCGTAGTAGCAGCATCGGAAAAGGAGATTGAGGAGTGGCAAGACCTGTCAATGGCAGACTACCCTATCTATTCTGCCGAAGACACGTCGATCAAGGAGGCTGTGCGCGGAAACCCGGCAGTCATCTATCTGACAGACGGCAAGATAGCATGGAAAAGCACCCTCGGCGCATTGCGCGGCGATGACTTCATGGATACCGAAGAAGCTCCCGACGCGATGTCGATGTACCGCGACTGCATACCCATGGCAAAGCGTGTGACGGCGGTTTACATCCTCGTGCTCGCGGTGCTTACAGCGCTTTCATTCATGCCCAAGGCGTTCTCGCCAGCATTCCGGGGCATACGACGCCTGTTCCGCCGCCGCAAATCAGAGTCGCCAGAGCAGGAATACGACCATCACGCCTCGTGAGATTGTGCAGCCCAGTAGGGACACGGCGTGCCGTGTCCGCAACCAAGTCATTGCAAATCAAATAATTATACCACCATTCTTCGGACACGGCACGCCGTGTCCCTACCCTGCCGGCAACAGACGGACATGCTCTTTGCAGTGTGATTAGCGGTGGTGATACGGCTCGCCGGCAAGGATGGTCATGGCGCGGTATACCTGCTCAATGAACAGAAGGCGTATCATCTCGTGCGAAAACGTCATCTGCGACAGCGACATCTTGCGGTCAGCACGCGCATATACCTCCTCTGAAAAGCCGTAAGGACCGCCGATGACGAACACAAGGCGTTTCAGCCCCGACGACATCTGCTTCTGCAGCAGCCCAGCGAAGCCTTCCGACCCGCATTCGAAGCCACGCTCGTCGAGCAGCATCACATAGTCCGAGGGCTGCAACATCGCGAGTATGCGCTCCCCCTCCTCCGCTTTCTGGCGTTCCGGCGTGGGCTTGCCCCGCTTCTTCAGGTCGGGGATGCACGTCATCGTAAACCCGATATAGTGTTTCAGGCGCTTGAGATAGTCGTCCACTCCCTCCTGGATGTATTTTACAGAAGTTTTACCTACTGTCAGCAATGCTATTTCCATAAAAATGCGTATCTTCGCACAAAGTTAGCAATTAATGCTGTCTTAACGGCTGTCCTCCGCCGCAAAACTGCGGCCAGAGATGCCGGCAAGGCGGGAAACACATACACTCCGAATATGAAAAGCAAGGAAGAACTGATAGACGACCTGCTCGACCTCGCCTTTGCCGAGGACGTGGGCGACGGCGACCATACTACCCTATCAACCATCCCGGCAGATGCCATGGGACGCTCGCGACTTCTGGTCAAGGAAGAGGGCATAATCGCCGGCATCGACGTGGCAATCAAGGTGCTGCACCGTGTTGACCCCTCGATAACCGTAGAGGTGAAGATGCACGACGGCGACCATGTGAAGCCAGGCGACGTGGCGTTCATCGCCGCAGGCCCGGTACGCTCGCTGCTCGTGGCTGAACGCACCATGCTCAACATAATGCAGCGCATGAGCGGTGTCGCCACCATGACCCACCGATACCAGCAGGAACTTGCCGGCCTCAAGACCCGCGTACTCGACACTCGCAAGACCACCCCGGGGATGCGCATGCTCGAGAAAGACGCTGTGCGCATCGGCGGAGGCATGAACCACCGCATCGGGCTGTTTGACATGATACTCATCAAGGACAACCACATCGATTTCGCCGGCGGCATCGAGAACGCCATAAACCGTGCGCACGAGTACTGCCGCAAAAACGGCAAGAACCTCAAAATCGAGGTTGAAGCCCGCTCGCTGGACGACATACGCCGCATCCTCGCCGTCGGCGGCGTGGACCGCATCATGTTTGACAACTTCACGCCGCAGTTGACTGCCGAGGCTGTCAAGCTCGTTGACGGGCGCACCGAGACCGAGTCATCGGGCGGCATCACCCTCAGCAACCTGCGTGCATACGGCGAGGCCGGCGTCGATTTCATATCCGTGGGCGCACTGACACACAGCGTCAAGGGCCTCGACATGTCTTTCAAAGCCATCTGATGACAGACATACGGTTCATACCCGAATGGGAAGATTGCCGCTCCGTGCTGATGGCGTTGCCGCACGCCGGCACGGACTGGGCATACATGCTGGACGACATACGCCGCCAGTACCATGACATCATCGCCGCGCTCACCGCTGCCGGCGAACACGTAGTGCTGCTGTGCGACGACACCGAGGACGCGGCATCGCTGCTCGCTGACATCAGCTGCGACGACCTCGCGCTGGTGCAATGCGAGTACAACGACACCTGGACACGCGACTACGGCCCACTGACTGTGGTCAAGGACGGACGGCTGCGGGCCCTCGACTTCGGCTTCAACGGCTGGGGGCTGAAATTCGCCTCTGACCGCGACAACCTCGTCAACCTGCGTCTGCACGAGCGCGGCATAACCGGCAGCGGCATATACCGCAACGAGCGCGACTTCACACTCGAGGGAGGCTCTGTCGAGACTGACGGACACGGCACTGTACTCACCACCTCGCGATGCCTCTGCTCCCCTAACAGGAACGGCGGCAAGTCGCGGCAGGAGCTGAACGAAGTCCTCGCCATGCGCCTCGGCGCAGACCATGTATTGTGGCTGGACTACGGCGCGCTCGATGGCGACGACACCGACTCGCACATCGACACACTGGCACGCCTATGCCCCGACGACGTTATCCTATTCACCGGCTGCCGCGACCTCGACGACCCGCATTTCGAGGAGCTGCTCAAGATGCGCGCGCAGCTGTCGATGTTCCGCACCCCCGACGGACGGCCGTACAACCTCGTGGAGCTGCCGCTGCCCCGCGCCGCTTACGACCCCGAGGACGGCTCGCGGCTGCCCGCGACATACTCAAACTACCTGGTCACACCGCGCAACGTGTTTGTCCCCACATACGACGACCCGATGAACGACACGCTCGCGTGCCAGACCGTCCGCATCGCCTTTCCGCAGCACAACATTGTCCCGGTGGACTGCCGCCAGCTGATACGCCAGCACGGCTCGCTGCACTGCGCAACTATGCAGATACCCGACGGCATTTTCAATTACGACAAGATATGACCGACAGCAAAATCATACGTACCGGAATAGTGCAACGCACTTTCAACGAGGATGTTGACCTGAACCGTGCCGCCAACGTCACCGCGATAGAGAACCTCGCCAGCGACGGCGCAGACCTCGTGGTGCTGTCCGAGCTGCACGACTCCCTGTACTTCTGCCAGACTGAGGACGTGGACAACTTCGACCTCTCAACTCAGCTCCCTGGCGAGTTTGCCGACATCTACGGCGCGGCGGCTGCCGACAACTCCGTGGTGCTTGTGGCAAGCGCGTTCGAGCGCCGCGCCCCGGGGCTGTACCACAACACCGCCGTGGTGTTTGACAGCGACGGCAGCATCGCCGGCACATACCGCAAGATGCACATCCCCGATGACCCCGGTTTTTACGAGAAATTCTATTTCACGCCCGGCGACATGGGCTTCAACCCCATAGACACCTCGCTCGGGCGGCTCGGCGTGCTGGTATGCTGGGACCAGTGGTATCCCGAGGCAGCGCGGCTCATGGCAATGCGCGGCGCGGAAATGCTCATCTACCCCACCGCTATCGGCTGGAACCCCGACGACCCCGCCGACGAGAAGGCCCGCCAGCGCGAAGCATGGATAACCGTCCAGCGCGGACACGCCGTGGCAAACGGACTGCCGGTGGTGTCGGTCAACCGTGTCGGCTTTGAAGAAGACAAGTCGCAAGCCACGTCAGGCATCGACTTCTGGGGCTCGAGCTTCGTCGCCGGGCCGCAAGGGGAGCTGCTGTTCATGGCGCCCGAGACGCAAAGCTGCCAGACCATCGTAGACATCGACACCGAGCGCACAGAGAACGTGCGCCGCTGGTGGCCCTTCCTGCGCGACCGCCGCATCGACGCATACGACTGTCTGCGCAGCCGATACCTCGACTGACCCAGCCCCCCACAACATCCCCCAATATGGACTAAACAAAGGGAATGTCATGACTTTCAAAGAGATAATCGACAGTTTTCGCGCCGCTACATTCTCCGAGCATGAGAAAGGCTCACGATTTGAACGCCTTGTCCGCTCTTGGCTGCTGTCAGACCCGAGATACAACAACCTTGAACGGGTATGGCTGTGGGAAGAGTTTCCGGGACGCGGCGACTTTGGCGGCAAAGACACCGGCATCGACCTTGTGGCTAAAACCGAGAGCGGCGAATACTGGGCCATTCAATGCAAGTGCTACCAAGAGAAAGCAGTCATCAGCAAGGGCGACGTGGACTCATTTCTCGCCACCTCCTCCCGCACGTTTTTCGACCCCGCAACACTCCGCACTGTCTCATTCTCAAACCGTCTGTGGATTTCCACAACAAACCATTGGGGAGCAAACGCCGAAGAGGCAATACACAACCAGCAGCCTCCGGTAAACCGCATCGGGCTTTTCGACCTCGAAACCTCATCCGTAGACTGGGACAAGCTGCTGGCTGGCATCGAGGGGACAAAAGCGCAGCTGCCCGGGAAGCAGCCGCGTGAGCACCAGTTGCGTGCCATTTCTGCGGCATACGGGCATTTCACCGCCAATGACCGGGGGAAGCTCATCATGGCGTGCGGCACCGGCAAGACATATACCGCCCTGAAAATAGCAGAAACGATGCTGCCCGGCGCAGGCCTCGTCCTGTTTCTCGTACCCTCAATTTCCCTGCTCGGGCAAACTCTGAACTCATGGCACTCAGATGCCTCAAAACCGATCAAAGCCGTGTGCATCTGTTCCGACAGCAAAGCCTCGCGGCGCATGCGCAAAAGGGCTGACGATGCCGACGACAGCACCGTAGACCTTGCAGTGCCTGCCTCGACCAACCCGAAGAACATCGCACGGCAGCTCAGACAGTACCGCAACCACGACGGGCTGACAGTCGTGTTCTCCACATACCAGTCCATTGAAGCTGTGCATGAAGCACAGGCGGAAATAATGGCAGAGACTTCCGGGCAATACGGGGTTTTCGACTTGGCAGTCTGCGACGAGGCTCACCGGACCACCGGCGTGAAGCTGTCAAGCCAAGACGAAAGCAGTTTCACAAAAATACACGACGACAGCTTCATACGGGTGAGGAAACGCCTGTACATGACCGCAACGCCGCGCCTGTACGGCAGCGCCGCAAAAGCCAAGGCCTCCGAAAAAGACGCGCTGCTGTGCTCCATGGACGATGAGGCCTTGTACGGCAAGGAGTTTTTCCGCGTCGGCTTCTCATACGCTGTCGAACACGGGCTGCTGACCGACTACAAAGTCCTTGTCCTCACAGTAAACGAGGACGACCTGCCTGGCAGCGTGCTGGCAGACATCAAGGACTCAAACCGCAAGGAGCTGAACTTTGACGACACCTCCAAGCTGATCGGTGTCATCAACGGCCTCTCCAAGGTAATACGCGGCGACAACCGCGTGACATGGGACGCAGACCCGGTTCTCATGCGCCGTGCCATAGCATTCTGTTCCGCCATCGGCGACAGGTATACCCCCGGCACATCGGTCAACACCGCCGAAGTCCTGCCAATGGTCTGCGAAAAATACCTCAGCTGCCTCGACGACCGGCAACGCAGCCATGTGGTGAGAATAGCAGCCCGCCACATCGACGGCTCTATGAACTCGCAGCTGCGCAACGAACAGCTCAAATGGCTCGCCGACGACAACCTCCGCGAAAACGAGTGCCGCGTGCTGACCAACGTCCGCTGCCTGTCGGAGGGGATTGACGTGCCGGCTCTCGACGCCGTCCTTTTCCTCTCCTCTCGCAATTCGCAGATTGACGTGGTGCAGTCCGTAGGGCGTGTCATGCGCAACTTCCGCAAGGGCGAAGCCGGCGAAAAGAAGTTCGGCTACATCATCATACCGGTGGTCGTGCCCGCCGACATCAAGCCAGAGGACGCGCTCAACAACAGCGACTGCTTCAGCGTGGTCTGGAACATACTCAATGCGCTGCGCTCGCACGACGACGGCTTCAATGCCACCGTAAACAAGATTTCCCTGAACCGCAACAAGACCGCCAAGGTCATAGTCGGCGCGCCTGGCATCGGGCGCAACGCCCTCTCTGACAGACAAGACCAACGGGACGCGAAACTGCTTGCCGACGATGAAGTGGCGCGCCAGCTTGAGCTGCGTTTCGCGGAAATGCAATGCGGCATTTACGCCAAACTCGTCGAGAAATGCGGTGACCGCCTGTACTGGGAAAACTGGTCGCGCCGCGTGGGGCTTATCGCCCGCAAGTTCATCGAGCGAATAGCCCGGCTCGTTACCGAACAACCTCATGTCAAATCCGAGTTCGGCGTGTTCGTCAGAGGCCTGAGGGAGAACCTCAACCCATCTGTAGATGAGGGGCAAGCCGTAGAAATGCTTGCGCAACACCTCATCTCGCAGCCTGTTTTCGATGCCCTGTTTGCTGACTACAACTTCGTCAACAACAACGCCGTCAGCCGCTCGATGCACAAAATGATTGTGCTGCTGGAGAAAGAGGGCGGCTTCAAGAAAGACACCGCCGAACTCGAATCATTCTATGATTCAGTCCGCGTCAATGTAGGCTGCATCGACAACCTGGAGGGGAAGCAGACCATCATCAAGAACCTGTACGAGAAATTCTTCAAGGGCGCGTTCCCGCTTACCGTCGAAAAACTCGGCATCGTCTACACCCCGGTCGAGTGCGTTGACTTCATAATCCGCTCCGTAGACGACATTCTGCGTTCCGAGTTCAACTGCTCGCTGACCGACGAGAACGTGCATATACTCGACCCGTTCACCGGCACAGGCACGTTCATCACGCGGCTGCTGCAGTCCGGACTCATCAGGCCCGAAGACATGGAGCGCAAGTACCTCAACGAGATACACTGCAACGAGCTGGTGCTGCTCGCATACTACATCGCTGACGTAAACATCGAGGCCGTATACCACGACATCATGCGCCCAGACCGCTATGTAAACTACGACGGCATCTGCCTGACAGACACGTTCCAGCTCACCGAGACAGCGCAGCAGAACCTCTCGCAAGAGTTCTTCCGCGAAAATTCCGAAGGCGTGCTGCGCCAGAAACGCTCCCCTATCCGCGTAATAATCGGCAACCCGCCCTACTCCGTTGGGCAAAAAGCATCCAACAACAACGCCGCAAACCTCGCCTACCCGAAACTGGACGCACGCATCGCCCAAACATACGCCAACGGTAGCAGCGCGTCGTCAGTCAAGGCTCTGTATGACAGCTATGTCAAGGCTTTCCGCTGGGCATCTGACCGTATCGCCGAAAACTCGGACGGAGGTGTGGTAGCGTTCATTTCAAACGGCTCATGGCTTGACTCCAACGGCTTCGATGCATTCCGCCGCTGCCTTGTACATGAGTTCAGCGACATCTACGTCCTCAACCTAAGGGGTAACCAACGTACCAGCGGAGAACTCTCACGCAAGGAAGGCGGCAAGATTTTCGGACAAGGCTCCCGCACCCCAATCTCGATAACATTCCTTGTCAAGAACCCCGCCAAGGCCGGCAAGGAAGCGACCATCCACTACCACGACATAGGCGACTACCTGAACCGCGAGCAGAAACTGTCGCTCGTGAAAGGTTTCCGCTCCGTAGCCGGAAGTTCTCTCGACTGGCAAATCATCACCCCGACACCCAGGCACGACTGGATAAACCAGCGTGACGGCCTTTTCGAGACTATGCTTCCGCTTGCGCCCGAAAAGAAATTCGATGCCGCAACTCACTCCGCCTTCACGCTCAACTCGCTCGGCGCAGCTTCAGGCCGCGACCCATGGTCATACAACTCCTCGGCTGATGTCGTAGAGCAAACGGCAAGAGAGAGCATCGACCTGTTCAACGAGACAAGAGAAGCCATCTCCCAAGGCCGAATGACAAAACCGGATTTCACCTCTACAAAGCTCAGTTGGTCTCGTGCTGTCCGGGACGACTTGGAACGCTGTAAAATCTATGATTTTACAGAAGCTGAAATCCGGCCCGCCCTCTACCGCCCGTTTTTCCGCCAAAACCTCCTGTGGTATCGCCCCCTTGTCGAGATGCGCTACCGGGTAGCGCATCTCTTCCCTTGCCGAGAGGCGAAAAATCGCCTCATCTGCGTAAGCGGTATAGGCGTGACCAAGGATTTTTCATGCATTGTCACCGACCAGCTGCCAGACCTTGAACTAATCGGCAAGAGCCAGTGCTTCCCCCTGTACTGGTATGACGAAAAGCCCGAAGTCTTGCAGGGGGCTTTGCCTTTCGACGACGCGGCGCAGGACACTTCGCGACAGAAATACCGCCGGCACGACGGCATTTCTGACTGGATATTGCAGGAAATGCGCGAACGCTTCGGTGCGTCAGAAGAGATAACCAAGGAACAAATTTTCCATTACGTCTACGGCATACTCCACTCGCCGCAATACCGCGAGCGTTTCGCCGCCGACTTGAAGAAGTCGCTGCCGCGCATCCCGATAGTGGCTGCCGTGCATGATTTCAGAGCCTTCAGCACAGCCGGAGAAAGGCTGGCACAGCTTCACCTGGGCTATGAACAGGTCGCTCCGCATCCTGATGTGACGGTACAAATAGATGACGCGGCTTTCGCAAGCGGCTGCAGCGAATATGACCGTTTCCGCGTCGAGAAAATGGTTTTCCCGAAAGTGCGCAACGATGCCGGCAAACTCATACAGGACAAGTCCCGCATCGTCTACAACGCCAACATCGTGATTCACAACATACCCGCCCGGGCATACGAATACGTCGTCAACGGCAAGCCAGCCGTCGAATGGATAATGGAGCGGTATGCTGTGACCGTTGACCGGAAATCCCAAATCAAGAACGACCCCAACGACTGGGGCCGCGAACACGGCAAGCCGAGATACATACTCGACCTGCTGCTGTCAGTCATCAACGTCTCGACACAGACCGTTGACATCATCGACACACTCCCCGCACTCGAGTTCTAAGGAGGCTTACCACCGACAAAGCAGGGAGGTGTCCGCAACCAAGTCATTGCAAATCAAATAATTGTGCTTGCCGCTTTTCTGATGATGTCAGTGCGAGGAGGCCAATCAGTGCTGTTGCTGCAGTTTGAGCCAGTCGCGACGCATTCTGTCCAGCTCCTCATACATCTTGGAAATGCAGGCGGGCTTCAGTTCTTCAGCGACGTGGCCGTTTGGTGTGCCTATTTCCCGTTCCACCACGGCGTAATTACCGGCAGCGCCATAATCCACGTACCCGGTGTCAAACATCGTTTTGATTTCAGGCAGCAGCTCAACGGCGTTTATATCCATAAGGGCACCCACAACCAGCCCGGCGAAAGTTCCGTCACAGCAGCGCCTTGCCGGAAGGTTCTCGGTCATCATGTTGAGCAGCCGGCGGAACACTTCGAGGATTTCCCCACGCTGCGACGGCTCGTTGTACGCTATCATGGCAAGCGCGACAACCGCCTCATAGCGGAAGAACCACCACAGCCCTGGCTCGTAGAGGTATGCCTCTATGGCATCCGCATTGTCCTTGCCGCACGCATACAACGCCTGATGGACAACCATCGGCGTCAGCACATCTCCCAACTGGACATCCATGAACGCTTCCGACTGGCGCATTATCTCGAGAATCGGCTCGATGCCGGCCGGTACTCCCAACGCCATAAACAGCAGCAAGGAGTGCAGTATCGAGTCGTTTTCAGCCTCGACCAGCACGCCGTCGTTGATGTCGCGGTATGTCTGTCCGATTTCATACATGACGATGCGGCGCAGGTCTTCAGCCACCTCGTCATGCGGCAACGCGAGTATGCGCTCTATCACCTCACGCGGCAGCACCATCATGTTATTCTCGCTGAACAATTCGTCTGCTATGAACTGATGCTTCACCTCCAGCGTCTGCGGATATTCAGGGTACTGGTACGTGTATTCCTCCTCTGAAGAATTGTTTCCGTATTCATCGTCGTCATACTCGTCGTATGAGTCAAACTCGCACAGAAACTCGAAGTCGTCGCCGAGCCGCTCCTTAAGAATCGGGATATACAGCCTCTCAATGCCGTCCGGGCCGACAACGAGGAAATGCTTGCCGTCCCTGCCGAACTCGTACTCTATCAGCGGAATGTCCTCCGTGTCCTCCTCGAGGACATAGCTTGCGGTGTCAAAATCCTTGCAAGGCTCGATGCCGGCCTCCTCGGCGAAACTGAGCGCACCGTAGATGATGTTGTGCGCCTCCTCGTAGCTTACCTCCTCGAGGTCAAGATTTGACATGAATTTATGTAAAAGATCGGCGAACTCATAGTCAACCATATTTTCACGATAAAACGCATCCTTCACCCCGAGGCAGTATGTGTCAATCATGAACACGCCCACCACAAGGTTGCCGCTTGGACGGACACGGGTTACTATGACTTCCGCCATCCCGGCTTCTCGCCAATCAGAATTGACATAGCACTTGCCCAGCGGCAGCTGGCGTGCCTTCTCGCGCATGAACCGAGCCGGGGACAGGAAAACCTGCGGCTGCGCCTTCTTCTTTGATTTCTTCTTTGCCATAATCGTATGCTGTTAGCCGCCGCATCCAGTCATTCAGCCGGCCGGCGAAGCGGTACAAAGGTACACAAAAACGGCGGCATTTCCGCTGCCAGGGCGGCGCAAATTGCACTTTGACGCGGAGAAACCGCCGAAAACTGCGCTGATACGGCTCGCGCATGCCAAAATGCGGACAGTTGTCCCGATTTTATTTTGCCATGTCAGATTTTTGAACTACTTTTGCCGTCCAGCCACCAGCGTGCGGCTGCATAAACCTAAATCAATAAATATCATTACCATGGAAGATGTAAAACTTTGCCGTAACAGCTTGGTTAAGTTCTTGGGAAAGACCCCGGATCAGTTCCGCAAAAGCGACATCATTCGCTTTGTCAAGGAGAATGACATCCGTATGGTCAATTTCATGTATCCGGCAGACGACAACCGTCTGAAAACCCTTAATTTCGTCATCAACTCCGAGGAATACCTCGACTCAATCCTCACCTACGGTGAGCGCGTTGACGGCTCGAGCCTGTTCCCCTTCATCGAGGCTGGCAACAGCGACCTATATGTAATACCCCGCTACTGCACTGCATTCGTTGACCCGTTTGCTGAAATCCCCACGCTCACAATGCTCGCCTCGTTCTTTGACAAGGAGGGCAACCAGCTCGAGTCTTCACCCGAATACACGCTGCAGAAGGCATGCGAGGCGTTCCGCCGCTCTACCGGCATGGAGTTCTACGCAATGGGCGAGCTGGAATACTATGTCATTTCAGAAGACACTGGCCTCTTCCCCGCCTCTGACCAGAAGGGATACCACGAATCGTCGCCCTTCGCCAAGTTCAACGAGTTCCGCACCACCTGCATGGACCTCATCGCACACGCCGGCGGCCAGATCAAGTACGGACACAACGAGGTGGGCAACTTCACCCACGACGGCAAGATCTACGAGCAGAACGAGATCGAGTTCCTCCCCATACCGGCTCGCCAGGCAGCTGACAACCTGATGATAGCCAAATGGATAATCCGCACACAGGGCGCACGCATGGGCTACGACGTGACTTTCGCGCCGAAAATCACCGCCGGGAAAGCCGGCAGCGGCCTGCACATCCACTTCAAGGTGATGAAGGACGGACACAACATGATGACCGAAAACGGCAAGCTCAGCGACATCGCCCGCCGCGTAATCGCCGGAATACTCGAGTATTCCGACGCTATTACCGCCATGGGCAACAAAGTCCCCACGAGCTACTTCCGCCTCGTGCCGCATCAGGAAGCGCCCACATCCATCTGCTGGGGCGACCGCAACCGCTCCGTGCTCGTGCGCGTCCCACTCGGCTGGACAGGCGAAAAGGACATGTGCTCGCAGGTCAACCCGCTCGAGAAAGACCACGGCGGCATCGCTCCCGAGAAGCAAACAGTAGAGCTGCGCAGCGGTGACGGCTCTGCCGACGTATACCAGCTCATCGCGGCAATGGCGGTAGGCGCACGCCTCGGCATGGAAGACCCGAACGCGCTCAAACGCGCCGAAGAGATGTATGTGAGCGTCAACATCCACAGCGACGAGAACAAGGCCAAGCTCGAGCAGCTCAAGTCGCTGCCCGACAGCTGCGTGGCATCAGCCAAGGCACTTGCCGCACACCGCGACGTATTTGAGAAGGAAGGCGTGTTCTCGCCCCAGATGATCGACGGCATCATCAGCAAGCTGACGGCATACAACGACAGCGACCTGCGCGACCGCATAAGCGGCAACGACGAGGAGATGATGAAGCTCGTCCGCCGCTTCTGGCACTGCGGCTGATCGCCCCTCCCCAAACCCCGAAACACCGCGAGGGCGCATCTCAACCGATGCGCCCTCGCTTGTTTATTGTTGTTGGCTGTCAGTCTGTTATTTTAAAGACAGCAGAGCCAAAACGCCTTGCGATTTCGTCTTTTACGTCCTTGTTCAGTGAACTGCACCCCTGAAAAGCTTGATCTTCAACGTACTTGACATTTGCGGGGATCGTGATGCTCGCCAA
>CAKUKR010000063.1 GCA_934663645.1 uncultured Muribaculaceae bacterium
ATGTCCTTGACCCCTTTCTCAAACTTGAGGGCCTTCTTGATGCGGTTCTCGCACGAGGAGCATTGCATCTGGGGCTCGGGGGTGAGGACGAGTTTCTGTATGTCCTTGGCGTAGGCTGACGCTGCCAGTGCCAGTGCCGCAAGGGCGGCTGCTATTCTGTTTGCTTTCATGTTGTTGTGTCTATTTGCTTAGGTTGATGCGCACACCGGCGTATATCATCGGGCCGTGCACGGGTCCCCATACCATTGTGGGGTCGAATGTGCTGCTCCATGGGTCGGAGGCGTTGATTATGGTCTTTTTCTGGCGGAAGCCTGTGAGGTTCTCGCCTCCTATGTATACGGAGAAGCCTCGGAAGTCGCGGGTAATCTGCGCCGAGAGCTGGGCGAAGCTGTGGAAGCGTGTGTCCCACAGCGGGTTGCCTGCGGCATCGAGCATCGGGTCTGGCAACCGTCCTCCGCCGTTGAACTGTGCCGTTATGTCGAAGTGCCACAGCTCGAGGGGGGTGACGTATCCTACGGTGAGCAGCCCCTTGTAGCGGTTGGTGAGGGGCTGTGTGCGCAGTCGTCCGCCGTAGGTGGCTTTCACGTCGTTGTAGCGCCATGCGCCTGTCATGGTCAGCCCTCGCACGGGGGAGAAGGTGGCTTCGACCTGGAAGTTGTGCGAGTATGACTTGCCGTCCACGCCGCAGACGGCTATCTGGCTGGTGTCGGTGTCGTAATCGGCTATCACGCGGCGGCGGAAGTCGGTGTAGTAGTATTCGGCGGTGAGGGTGAGGGGGCGCGTGAACACTTCGGTCTTCCACATTATGCTCACGCCGTAGTTCCACGCTTCCTCCTGGGGCAGGTCGCTGCTGATGACGAGGGGGCGTCCTGCGGCGAGCAGGTGGCTGTTCTCGGCCAGCGCGAATACGTGGCGGTAGCCCTTGCCTGCGCTTGCACGGAGCGAGAGGCCGTACACAGGCTCGTACTTGATGTGCGCACGGGGCGTTACGAACCAGCCGTGGCGGTTGCTGTGGTCGGCACGCAGCCCTGCCATTGCGGTGAGGCGGTCGGCAAGCAGGTATGTGTACTGGGCATACAGGCCGGCGGAAGTCTCCTCCTCGCCGATGCGTGTGAGCGGCAGTGAGGCATCGTGGGCCATGCGCACATCCTGCGTCAGGCGGTCGTGGTTGATGCTGATGCCGGCGGAGAACTTGTTGTGCTGGCCGAAGTCGCTCTCGTACATGGCCGACAGGTATCCGCTCCGCTGTTCAGCGTCATAGCGTCGCAGGCCGTAGTGTGCGTCCTGGCTGTGCAGCGAGGCGTTGCCCATGACGGCTATGTTGGCGTTGTTGTCCTTGTTGAGAATGAAGGCGTTCTTGGCGAAGAGGCTGTAGCGGTTGGCTACGATGCCTATGGTGTACAGCGGCGCGTCGTGGGCGGCTGCGGTGCCGTGCGAGTGTTCGAGCTGGCCGCTGGTGCGCTTCTCGTTGAGGTATGAGAAGCCCGCCTGGAAGATGTCCTTGTCGGAGAAATACCCCCAGCGGTTCATGGCGTGCACCTGCCGCACACGCGGCGTGTCCTCAAAGCCGTCATGGTTGTGGTCGAAGCTCTTGAGGTCGTCCTCCCAGTGCGCCAGCACGAGGGTGGAGAGCTTGTCGGTGATGTGTATGTTGCCGCCGGCGTTGGCCTCAAAGCCGAGCTTGCTGTCGCCGTAAGCGTTGAACATGAGCTGCTCGCCGCCCTGCGGCTTGAGGAACTCGATATTGGTCTGCCCGGTGATGGACTCGTATCCGTTCTTGACTGATGCGCACCCTTTGGAGACCTGTATGCTCTGCATCCATGTGCCGGGGACGTAGCCCAGTGAGTAGGGCGTGGCGATGCCCCGGTAGTTGGGGAGGTTCTCGGTGAGCATCTGTATGTACGCGCCGGAGAGGCCGAGGAGCTTGATCTGCTTGGCTCCTGTGGCAGCGTCGTCGTATGACACGTCCACCGAGGGGTTGGTGACGAAGCTCTCGCCCAGGTTGCAGCACGCGGCGCGGAACAGCTCGCCCTGGTTGATGCGGAAGGCGTTCTCCACGCCGTCGGAGTAGTGTATGTTCTTCTGCCGTGCTGAGACGACTACCTCGCCGAGCTGCTCGGTGGTGTCAGGCATCTCGACGGGCATTTCGACAGGAGGCTCTGCTGCTGCGGCAAGGGCAGTGAGTATCAGGAGGTCAGAAATCATATCCTATGGTGAAAGTCCAAGCCTTGTTCTTGCCGCCCATGTATGGGTCTTTCCAGGCGTCGCGGGTGCCGGCCAGATAGTGTACGGCTACCACATAGTGTTGCCAGAGGGTCAGCCCTGTGCCCATCTTGAAGCCGAAGTCCAGCGACTTGTGGCGCAGGTCGGGCATGACGGTCTGGTCTGACTTGATGAACGTGCCGTCAGACTTGGTCTTGAGGTTGAACGAGAAGTAAGGTCCCAGCTCGACGTTCCAGCGCACGGACTCGGCGAGGTTGAAGTGGAGCGAGGCGAGGACGGGGATGTCGAAGGCGTACCGCCTGATGTGCCCGCAGATGCCCATCCACTGCGCCTCGGCGCCGTTGGCGAGCGACATGTATGCGTAGTCGCCGCTTCGGCTCTGGAAGAAGAAGCCCGGCTGTATGCTGATGTAGTCGCGTATGTTGATGTTTGCCACCACGCCCGCGTCGAAGCCCAGCCCCCACGAGTTGTGGTTGTAGAGGTTGTCATGCATGTTGAGGTCGGTGGTGTTGACCGAGGTGTTCAGGCCGATGCGTACACCGAGGGTGAACGGCTCTTCGGCCGTGGAGGTGTCGAAGAACTCCTGCGCGGAGGCGGAAGTGGCTGCCAGTGCTGCCGCTAGGGGCAGGATGTATCTGAAGCTGCGTGTGTCCATGATGATGTGCTGTTATGAGTGAGTACAATCGTGTGCTGGGCACAGTCCTGTAACAGCCGCAAAGTTATGAAAATATCCCGAACCCGCAAAATGCCATTTGCGACAATGTCCGAAGGGGGTGTCAACGCTTGCCGGAGCGGCGTATCAGCGAGGTCGCTGCTATCCATACGGCCACGTCGGCGGCAAGCACGATGTTGAGGTCGAGCCATTCCGACAGCAGCACATTGGCGGCAATGGTGACGGCTGAGGCGATGACAAGTGCAGCGAGCGCGTTGGCGGGTTTCATGCCCGTGTCGAGCAGCCGGTGGTGGATGTGGTTGCGGTCAGGCAGGAAAGGGCTCTTGTGCGCACGCAGCCGCACGAAGTATACCCTCACTGTGTCGAAACAGGGTATGAGAAGCGGGGCGAGGGCGACTATGACGGGGCTTGAGCCTGCAAAGGCGGCAGAAGTGTCTGTGCCGAGGACGCGCATGCCCATGGCTGCACATATCAGGCCGAGGGTCATCGAGCCGGTGTCGCCCATGAATAGCTTGCCGCAGCGGGCAGGGTTGCCAGCGATGTTGTAGCGCAGGAAGGGAAGCGTCGCCCCGAGAGTGGCTGCGCATATCGTCGCCCCGAATATGTCTCCGGCGGTGATGAATGTGAAGCCATAGAAGAGCATCGCGAGCTGGGAGAGCATGGTGCACAGGCCGTCTATGCCGTCGATGAGGTTGAAGGCGTTGATGATGAACACTGTCATAAGCATGGTGAACGGCCACGAGACAGAGCGCGGCAGCGCACCTATCCCTGCAGCACCGCCGAAGGTGTCTATGCACAGCCCGCCGCATATCAGCATCACGCCGCAGATGATCTGTATCATGAACTTGGTGCGGTAGCGCAGGCGGAACAGGTCGTCAGCCACGCCGCTGCCATAGATAAGGCACAGGGCTATGAAACAGAACGTTATCTGCTGCACATCTCCGGCATATACCGCCACCGCATCTTTGCATCCGAGCAGGAAATCGAAGCCTAGCGAGCATAGCATACCCAGCATCAGCGAGGGGAGGAACGCCATGCCCCCGAGCCGGGGGACGTTGCCACGGTGGTTCTTGCGGCTGTCGGGCTTGTCATACAGCTTGCGCTTGACGGCGATTTTCAGTATCACCGGCAACAGCACGGCGGAGCAGACAGTCCCCGCGATGAACGACGTGAGTATGTTGATGTACACGCTCGGCATAAGCAGCTGCAAAGTTAGCAAAATATTCGCTTACCGCCAACGCTGACAGGGCTAACATAGCAGCGACCCGGGACTTGGCGCGGGACTTGAGGCTGATGAAAAAGAGGGACCGCGCCTCACGGCGCAGCCCTCGAATAAAAAACTTTCTATCTTTTCTGCTACTTGTATTTCATTCAGCTGTGAAGTCGGCAAGCTGGGAGGGGGTGAAGCCGCTGATGTACTCGGCGTGCTTAGCCACTTCGGCTTGTCCGTATTTCACGTACACGTGGCATGAGCGGCGGAAGCTCTCGTCGCTCTGCGTGTCCTCGAGCAGCAGGTAGCCCATGATGATGTGGCCGGCCATCTCGACGAGGCGGCGTGCCATGAAGTCCTCATACTCCTTGTTGCCCGAAGAGGTGACTTTCTCCACTGCCTCGGCGTAGCGGCGTGTCATCTCGACGAGGGTCTCGCGGACAGCCTTGTCCTGCTCGCACACCTGCATTGCCTCAAACTCGCGTATGCGGCCAAGGTATGTGCCGGTGGTGACGTGGCGTATCGCAGCCACTACCTGCAGCTGCGTAGTGCCTTCGTATATCGAGGTGATGCGTGCGTCGCGGTAGAGCCGCTCGCAGCGGTAGTCCTTCATGAAGCCCGAGCCGCCGTGCACCTGTATGCAGTCGTAGGTGTTCTGGTTGCAGAACTCGGAGGTCATCCCCTTGGCCAGCGGGGTGAAAGCGTCTGCCAGTCGGCTGTATGCCTTGCACTCCTTCTTCTCCTCGGGGGTGAGCTTGCGCTCGCGCTCGATGTCCTCGTATGCCTTGTAGAGGTCCACGTAGCGTGCGCAGGCGTACAGCAGCGAGCGCGAAGCGTCGAGCTTGGCCTTCATCACCGAGAGGATTTCGCGCACTGCGGGGAAGTTGATGATTGCCTTGCCGAACTGCTTGCGGTCGAGCGCGTATGCGTATGCCTCGCGGTATGCAGCCTCACTGAGTCCCACTGACTGGGCGGCGATGCCGAGGCGTGCGCCGTTCATCAGCGCCATGACGTACTTTATGAGGCCAAGGCGGCGGGAGCCTACCAGCTCGCACGGAGCGTCCTTGTATACCAGCTCGCAGGTGGGCGAGCCCTTGATGCCCATCTTGTTCTCGATGCGGCGCACAGTCACGCCGCCGTCGCGCTTGTCGTATACGAACATCGACAGACCGCGCCCGTCGCGAGAGCCCTCCTCGGAGCGTGCCAGGACGAGGTGGATGTCGCTGTCGCCGTTGGTTATGAAGCGTTTCACGCCGTTGAGCACCCAGCTGCCGTCCTCGCGCTGTGAGGCGCGGAGCATGACTGACTGCAGGTCAGAGCCGGCATCAGGCTCGGTAAGGTCCATTGACATGGTCTCTCCGGCGCACACGCGGGGGATGTATTTCATACGCTGCTCCTCGCTGCCGAACTCGTAGAGTGTCTCGGCACAGTCCTGAAGCCCCCACAGGTTCTCGAAGCCCGCATCTGCGCGGCTTACGATGTCCGCTGCCATGATGTAGGGGGTTATGGGGAAATTGAGCCCGCCGAGGCGGCGCGGCATGGCCATGCCCATCAGCCCGGCCTTGCGGCAAGCGTCGAGGTTGCGTGCAGTGCCGTCGGCGTAGATGACGCGGCCGTTCTCGACACGCGGCCCCTGGTGGTCAACGTCCTCGGCGTTCTCGGCAATGATATTGGCGCAGATGTCGCCCACGATTTCGAGCACCTTGTCGTATGAGTCGATTGCGTCGGCATGGTTCAGGGGGGCGTAGTCGTACTTGCCGGCATCGGCGAAGTCGCGCTCCTTGAGAGCCACTATCTTCTCCATGAGGGGATGGGCGAGGTAGTGCTTCAGCGCTGTGTTGTCTGTATAGAAATTAGCCATGGTTTACTTCGAGTTCTTTTTGTAATACTTGATGAGTTTGGGGACGACATCCTCCATGCGGCCTGTGATTACATAGTCAGCTATGGTGTTGATAGGGGCGTCAGGGTCGGTGTTTATGGAGATGATGATGGACGAATCCTGCATGCCGGCGATGTGCTGTATCTGTCCGGAGATGCCGCAGGCTATGTAGAGCTTGGGACGCACCGTCACACCCGTCTGCCCTATCTGGCGGTCATGCCCTATCCAGCCGGCATCGACTGCGGCGCGGCTTGCGCCCACCTCTCCGCCGAGGGTCTCGGCGAGCTTCTCGAGCAGGTCGAAGTTCTCCTTGCTGCCCACGCCGTAGCCACCGGCAACGATGATGGGCGAGCCTTTGAGGTTGACCTTGGACTTCTCGACGTGGCGGTCTATAATCTCGACCACGAAGTCCTCGGGCGAAGTGTACTTGTCTGCGTCAAGGTCTATGACTGTACCCTTGTAGTTCTCGTCACGCACCTCCTTTTTCATCACGCCCTCGCGCACGGTAGCCATCTGGGGGCGGCACTCGGGGTTGACGATTGTGGCGACGATGTTTCCGCCGAAGGCGGGGCGTATCTGGTAGAGCAGCTCGTCGTAGTGCTTGCCGCTCTTTACGTCCGTGTGGTCGCCTATCTCGAGGGCTGTGCAGTCTGCTGTCAGGCCGCTGTGGAGTGCGGAGGAGACGCGAGGACCGAGGTCACGGCCTATGCATGTCGCGCCCATAAAGGCTATCTGAGGCTTGATTTCGCGGAAAAGGTTGATGAGTACCGACGAGTGGGGCAGCGAAGTGTAGGGGAACAGGCGCGCGTCCTGCACCTTGTAGAGAGTGTCCACGCCGTAAGGGAACACCTGCTCCTCGATGCCGCCGAGGCGGTCGCCCAGCACCACGGCTTCGAGCTTTATGCCGAGGCGGTCGGCAAGCGCGCGTCCCTTGGTCAGCAGTTCGAGGCTGACGTCAGCTATTCGTCCGTCGTCGTATTCGCAATATACTATGAGGTTGTTTGTATCTGCCATTTTGTATGAGTTTATGGACTGCCCGCAGGGGTCAGCCGATGGTGTGGTTGACGATTAATTCCTTGATGAGGTCCTCGAGCGCGGCGTCGCTGTTCTCAACGGTGCGAGCCTCCTTGGCCGTGAAGACCACGTTCTCTATGGCCTTGACCTTCGTGGGCGAGCCGGCCAGGCCGCACTGCTGCAAGTCAGCGCCAACATACTCCGCACTCCACTCGCCTATTGCAAGGTATGGGCGGCTCTCGATGAAGGCTTTCCTCTGCTCGTCAGCTGCCACCTCGGAGGGGGCTGCGGCGTACTTGTACTTCTGTATGTTGCGAGCATTGCGGGGGCGGCAGTCGGCAGCAGTGCCGTTCACTGTCACCACAAGGGGGAGCGGAGCTGTGACTGTCTCCACGCCGTGTTCGAGGCGGCGGCGTATGGTGACGCGGCCGTCCTGGACTGCTATAATCTCCTCTGCGTATGTCACCTGCGGCAGCCCTAGCTTCTCGGCTATCTGCGGGCCTACCTGGGCGGTGTCGCCGTCGATGGCCTGGCGGCCGCCGATGATGAGGTCGTAGCCCCCTATCTTGCGCACGGCGGTGGCGAGGGCGTATGAAGTCGCGAGCGTGTCAGAGCCGGCGAAGGCGCGGTCGGAGAGGACGATGCCCCCGTCTGCGCCTCGGTACATCCCCTCGCGCACTATCTCTGCAGCGCGCCCGGGGCCCATGGTGAGCAACGTCACCTTGCTGCCGGGGTACATCTCTTTGAGGTGGAGCGCCTGCTCGAGCGCGTTGAGGTCTTCAGGGTTGAAGATAGCCGGGAGGGCTGAACGGTTGATAGTGCCGTCGGCCTTCATGGCATCCTTGCCCACGTTTCTCGTATCAGGTACTTGCTTGGCGAGTACAATGATATTTAAACTCATAATCTATATCTTTATCGTATATTATTATCTAACACGTTGTCTGCCAGCCAGTTTTCGCCAGCGACAGATATTTGCGCCATAGTGCAGGGGCAAAGTTACTAAAAAAAAGCGGCACTGGGAAATAACGCCACAGAAAATGCACACAAATCGCAAATGTGTGCATCTGTCTGGAACAAGGACGAGACTTTGCAAAATAATTGCTGTTCATTCACGTTATTGAGTTGTTACAACGCAGACATATAGATATTTGCAATGAGAATACTGATAGTCAACCTCATATTGCACACGCATGAAAAAGGGGTAATCCCTGTGCGCGAGACCAACCACGACTGCATGATATACGGCATGGCTCGCGGCTTCGTCGCCAACGGCCATAAAGTGACGCTCGCAGCCTCCGAAGAGTACCGCTGCACAGAGCCGGAGGACAATCCCTTCGAGGTGGTCTACTTCCCCTCACGGATGCCAAGGGTGTTTAAGCCGTGGCTGCTGCCTTGGCCTAAGGGACTCGGCAGGTACGTAAGGACGCATAGTTTTGACCTGATCGTTTCCGCAGACACATTCTCAATGGGGACGCTTATCGCCAGCCGCAACGCGAAATGTCAGGTGGTGGCATGGCAAGAGCTGGCGCAGCACAACCGCATGATGCACCGGTTGCCGTCAAAGTTCTGGTACGGTATAATCGTCCGCCTGATGATGCGCCGTGTCATCGCCGTAGGCCGCTCCCTGCAGGCACGCGACTTCATCTCGCATTACTGCCCTAGGACTTCGCCTGAAATCGTGGACCACGGCTGCGACAGCGACGTCTTCCACCCGGGCGACGAGGCAGACGACTCATTCGTCATCATAGCCCGGCTCGTAGAAGCGAAAAGGCCGCTGGTGATACTGGATGCATTCCTGAAGTTCATCCGCAAGCCGGGGTTTGAGAATTACCGCCTTGACGTGATAGGCGACGGCCCTATGCGGCAAGCCATGGAGGAGCGTGCACGACAGGCAGGGGCGGAGAAAAACGTGGTATTCCACGGCTTCATGTCACACCATGACTTCGCCCCTATAGGACGCAGAGCGAAAGGTCTGCTCATAAACACCATGCAAGACCTAAACATGGTGTCGGTCTCGGAAGCTATAGCCAACGGCACGCCTGTGCTGATGAACTCTGTGCCGTACACTGCCACATTCGTGCGCGACAAAGGCCTTGGGATAGTCCGCGATGACTGGAATGAGGATACTCTCGAGGAGCTTGCCCGGGGATACGGCCGGTTCCATGAAGCGTGCGCTCGCATAAGCAGCACGCTGACATGCACGGCGAGCGCGGAAAAGATTGTGCATATCGCGGAAAATATGTAACTTTGGGCAATCAAATTTGCCTGAAGTGAAACGACTCATCATATGGCTGGCACTGCTCGTGCCGGCGACATACTCTCTTCATGCGGACGTGGCGGAAACGCTGCGCTCGCTCATTGACAGCCACGACTACGCCGCAGCGGCCACTGCCGGGCGTGAATACCTGGACGCAAACCCTGACGCAAAAGACGCTGGGGCTGTGAACGCCTTGCTCGGCGAGGCGCTGATGCACAGCGGCGACCGGGAGGGCGCACGCGAGCGCCTCGGGCTGGCGGCAGCACGCGGCGTAGCTGACGCGCACAGGCTGCTGGGGCGAATGGCTTACGAGGATTACGACTTCGCGACAGCCTCGGAACAGTACCGCCGCTACCGCACGATGAAGCAGAAGGCCTCCAAGCCAGTTGCTCCTGGGGCCGCTGTTGAGGAAAGCCGCATCACGCTGGCACAGGCATATATGCAGCGCGTAGAGCGCATTGAGGTCATCGACAGCATCGCCGTCGGCCGTGACGGCTTCTTCACCCATTACCGTCTGTCAGCATCGGCAGGGCGCATACTTTCTCCCGGACAGATACCCTTTGCGCAGGGGCGCAGCCAGTCGCCGGCGGCATACGCCAGCGAGCGCGGCGGCTTGATGATGTGGTCGCAGTGCGACTCGCTCGGCACTTCGCGCCTGGTGCAGTCAGTGCGCATGAACGACGGCTCGTGGAGCGAACCGGAATACACCGACTCTACGCTCAACATCGGCAACGCGGCATACCCCTTCATGATGCCCGACGGCATGACGCTGTATTTCGCCGCTGACGGACCGCAGTCGCTCGGCGGCTACGACATATTCATGGCCACGTGCGACCCGGCTGACGGCTCGTTCCGAACGCCGCAGAACCTCGGGATGCCCTACAACTCACCGTATGACGACCTGATGCTCGCCATTGACGAAGCGAATGGCGTAGGCTGGTGGGCGACTGACCGCAACAGTCCAGGCGGCGACCTGACAATATACGTGTTCATACCATCCGAAATACGTGACAACTACCCCGAGGACACCGAGAACCTCGCCGCGCTCGCCCGCCTGACGGACATCAGCCTGACGCAGGACGAAAACAGCGACTATTCACAGATACTGGAAACTATACGCAGCATCAACCCGGACGACGGCACGCCGCAGGAGCAGTTCCGCCTGATGCTGCCCGGCGGTACTGTATATACGCGCTTTGACGATTTCGCCAGTCAGGAAGCGGCTGAGGCGATGCAGCAGCTGCTCGACACACAGGAGCAGCTACGCCAGACGCTCGACCGCCTCGGCCAGATGCGCGAGCAGTACCACAGCCACCCCTCGTCGGAACTGACACGGCAGATACTCGCCCTCGAGAAGGAAACCGAGCAGCTCTACCGCCGCGTGCGCACACTCCGCTCACAGGCCATACGCGCCGAGCATAAGGCCGCATGCTGAAAAGACTGACATTAAATAATAAAGCATATACACATAATACATACACACGATGATTTCATTCGTCATATCACTGGTCGTACTGCTGCTTGGCTCGTGGCTCTACGGCAAGTTCATCGAGAAAGTATTCGGGGCAGACCCGAAACGCCCCACGCCCGTCAAGACCATGGCCGACGGCGTGGACTACGTGGAGATGCCGCCATGGAAGCTGTTCCTGATACAGTTTCTAAACATCGCCGGTCTCGGGCCGATATTCGGAGCGATAATGGGCGTGATGTTCGGGCCGTCAGCGTTCCTGTGGATAGTATTCGGCACAATATTCGCTGGCAGCGTCCACGATTACCTCTCCGGCATGATGTCCGTGCGCCAGGGCGGCGCGTCGCAACCTGAGATAGTCGGCAGCCAGCTCGGCAGCGGCGTGAAGAATGTCATGCGTGTGTTCGCGCTTGTGCTGATGATACTCGTAGGCGCAGTGTTCGTCTACAACCCGGCCGACCTGCTCGCCATGCTCACCCCGGACAGCCTCGACCGCGTGTTCTGGATAGTGGTCATCTTCGCATACTATATGCTCGCCACGCTGCTGCCTATAGACAAGCTGATAGGCAAGCTCTACCCCGTGTTCGGCGTTGCTCTGCTCTTCATGGCCGTCGGCGTGCTGGTGATGCTGTTCGTCCACCACGACAGCGTACCAGAGATATGGGACCAGTTCTACAACCACAAGGCTGACCCCGAAGCCAACCCGATTTTTCCGATGATGTTCGTGTCGATAGCGTGCGGGGCGATCTCCGGCTTCCACGCCACGCAGTCGCCGATGATGGCACGCTGCATGGCGTCAGAGGGCAAAGGGCGGCACATATTTCACGGTGCAATGGTCACCGAGGGTGTCGTCGCGCTGATATGGGCTGCGGCAGCGGTGGCGTTCACCGGCGGCTACGAGCAGCTCGGCGCATACCTCGACGGCGGCACGCCGGCAGTGCTTGTAGACAACCTATCGCAGGAGTGGCTCGGCACAGTCGGCGGAGTGCTTGCAGTGCTCGGCGTGATAGCCGCGCCCATCACCTCGGGCGACACCGCCCTGCGCTCAGCTCGCCTCATCGCAGCGGATTTCACACACATACCGCAGCGGACCATTGCCAAGCGGCTGCTCATCTCAGTGCCGATATTCATACTATGCTTCGTGGTCATGCTAGCCCCATACGAGGTGCTGTGGCGCTACTTCGCATGGTGCAACCAGGCGTTGTCAGTCTTCACCCTGTGGGCGATAACCGTATGGCTGGCACGTGAGCGCAAGCAATACCTCGTCACCCTCATCCCCGCGCTCTTCATGACCTGCGTGACCGTGACATACATATTCTTCGCTCCAGAAGGCTTCTCCGCGCTCACAGACACCCTGTTTGAGACCAAGATAAGCTACCCCGTGGCGGTAGGCCTCGGCACGGCTGCAGCAGCAGTCATGCTCGCCATGTTCGCACACTTCGTCAAAGGGCTCAAGAACGGCAAACTCAATCGACAGGCATCATGAGGCCAGATATCAAACAGATAGCCGGGGCAACACGCGCATACAACTTCCACTCGCACACGCCCTACTGCGACGGACGCTCGCCGATAGACGAGATGGCACGCGCAGCAGCAGCGGCTGGGTTCAGGCACTACGCCTTCACCTCACACTCGCCGGTGAGCCTCGGCACGCCATGCAACATGCCATACGCGGCAGTGACTGAATACATCAGCGAGTGCGAGCAGCTGAAACGCGAATATGCAGGGCGCATGAACCTGTACACCGGCATGGAGATAGACTACCTGTCGCCGCAGGAAGGGCCGCATTGCGAATACTTCAAGTCTCTGCCGCTGGACGTGCGCCTCGGCTCTGTGCATTTCGTGCCTACGCAGCGCGGCGAATACGTGGACTGCGACGGACGCTTCGAGCGGTTTGCCCGCTATCTCCACGACTGCTTCCGCGACGACCTGCGCTATGTGGTTGAGAAGTATTTCGGGCAAGTGGCAGAGATGGTCGCCCTCGGCGGCATCGACATCATCGGACATTTCGACAAGATAGCCAACAACGCCTCACAGGCACGCCCTGGCATCGAGGACGAGACATGGTATCAGGTGGCAGCAGGCAGCGTCATCAGCGAAATCATAGCCTCGGGGCTGCCCATAGAGCTGAACACCAAGGCATACGCCCGAAACGGACGCTTCTTTCCCGACCGCCGCTGGTGGAAGAGGCTTGCAGATGCCGGCGTGACGCTTGTCGTCAACAGCGACGCGCACAGCGCTGACCTCATCGACGCAGGGCGAGCCGAAGCCTTCCGCGCCCTCGCCGAGGACGGCATCGCCTTGTAAATCAGGCATTGTATACGGCGCGGAGCATCGGGGCGAGAGCATCGCGAGGATCAGACAAGTCCACATCGCCGTGCGTCATCAGCAGCAGCGGCACCTCTGGCAACGAAGGGTCGTAGGGCGGCTGCACATACTCGATGTCGGTATGCAGACGGAAGCCGTGACGCTCGTAAAAACCGATGCGGCGGCGTGCCTCCGGCGTGCCGGGATGCTCCACCTCAAGCAGCACACGGTCACTGACGCTCTCCACCAGGTGGCGCAGCATGCTGCCGCCGATGTCGTTGCCCCTCATCTCCGGCTCTACGGCGAAATGCTCCACATACACATATCCGGGAAACTCCCAGTACGTCAGGAAGCCGGCGAACTCTCCGCCGAGCGTAATGACAAGCGGATGAAACCTGTCGCCGTTGGCAGTCAGAAACGAGTGGAAACCTTGCTCGCCGGCATAGGCGCGACGCTCGCCGGCAGGGAACGACAGGCAGTACAGCCGCAGCAAGTCCGCATAGTCGGCAGGTATGATGTCGCGGTATCTCAATTCTCTCATGGTCAATTAAATCTGTCGTGTAATATAAAGTCCTTAAGGTCTTTAAGGACCTTAGGGACTTTAAGGACTTTATAGTTACCGCCGAGTTCGCGGGCATTTTGTCATTTCATTGTCGGGTCGTTCTCGATGAGCCATTCGGCTATCTGGATTGCATTGAGAGCAGCTCCCTTCTTTATTTGGTCGCCTACCGTCCACAGCGTCAGCGCATTGTCGCTGCACAAATCCTTACGCAGCCGTCCCACGAACACCGGCTCACGCCCTATCGCGTCGAGAGGCATAGGATAGGAAGCGTCCTGCGGGTCGTCCATTACAACAACGCCAGGGGCATGCTCAAGCGCGTGACGAGCCTTTGCCACCGATACCGGCGATGCAGTCTCAACCCATATAGCCTCGCTGTGCGCACGCATCACGGGGACACGCACACACGTCGCCGACACGTTGATGCGGCTGCTGTGGAGTATCTTGCGTGTCTCGTTGTGCATCTTCAGTTCCTCGTTGGTGTAGTCGCCCTCGCCGAACACGTCTATCTGCGGAATGACGTTGTAAGCCAGCTGCGAAGAAAACTTCTCCACCCTCACCGGCTCACCGGCGGCAATAGCGCGGTGCTGCTCCACCAGCTCGTCCATAGCCGCCGCGCCCGCCCCGGAAGCTGCCTGGTAGGTGGCCACACGGATATTGCGAATAGGCGACAGCTCATTGATTGGCGCAACAGCCATAAGCATTATTATCGTCGAGCAGTTAGGGTTGCCTATTATGCGCTTGGGGCGCAACAGACTGTCAACGCCGTTAACCTCTGGCACTACAAGCGGTACCATCGGATCCATGCGGAACGCCGACGAATTGTCTATCATCAGCGTGCCATGGCGCGTTATGGTATCTGCATACTCGCGTGAAGTCGAACCGCCGGCAGAGACGAACGCTATCTGAGTGCCGCTGAAGTCCGATTCATGCGTCAGCTCCTCGACAGTGTATTCATTGCCACGGAAAGTGTACTTGCGACCTGCGCTGCGCTTCGAGCCGAACAGCCGCAGCCCGTCAACGGGGAAGTCGCGGTCTTCGAGTATGGCGAGGAACTCCTGCCCCACCGCGCCGCTTGCGCCTACAATAGCTATGTTCATGGTTGACAGAGTGTTTATGCGTTAGTATCTGATGTTTTGAAAGGCAACGGCTGCCGTGTCACTGCTTGCCGCTGACAGCCACCTTGCGGTCTATCTTCAGAATAAGTCCCTGAAGCACCTTGCCCGGGCCCAGCTC